>NZ_JARHXC010000221.1:0-64102 GCF_029222405.1 Microbacterium sp. Kw_RZR3
GCGGCGATCGGCGATCGCCTCCCCGAGCTCGCCGCCGCCGCGACCCGCGCGCACCTCGACGCGTTGAAGGCGGGGTTCGCCTGACGGGCGATCTCCACCCTTTCTCCACCCCGGCGGAGGAAGTCGCGCGAGCGCGCGGAGACGAGTCTCGAAGCATGAACCTCGAAACGCTCGCGGACATCGTCCTCATCGTCCTGCTCGTCGGCTGGCTCGGGTACCGACAGACCACGTGGCGTCCGGTTTCCCCGGCGAAATTGTGGCGCACCCCGCTCATCCTCGCGGTCCTCGGCGTCGTCAATCTGGCGCGGGGAGACCTCGCGATCGGCGGCCTCGATGTCGCCGTCCTCGTGATCGAACTCGTCCTCGCCCTTGGCGTCGGCGCGTGGATGGGTGCCCTCGCGCACTTCCGCCCGCTGGAGCAACGCGTCACCGGCCGTCGCGGCGAGGGAGCTGTCGTCGAATCCCGCACCGGGTGGTGGGGGCTCGCCCTCTGGGCCGCCCTTCTGCTCGTCCGTGTCGGGATCGACGTCGCGGCCACGGCGATGGGCGCCCACGGGGTCACCGGCGCCGGTGTCATCCTGCTCGTCTTCGCCGCGAACCGCGCCGCTCGAAACCTCGTCCTCGGTGCCCGCCTCGGGCACCTTCCCGTCGGCGGTGCGCGCCCTCCGCGCATCACCGCGCGATGATGGTGCCGTGACTCCCCACCCGACCGCCTTCGGGGCGGCGCTGACCGTCTTCGGTGCGGCGCTGTGCACCTGGGGTCTGTTCAGCGCACCGCGCCCGATGTGGGCCCTGGTCCTGGCGCTCCTCGCTCTCGCGGCGTGGCTCGTACGGACCGCCCTCGTCTTCGTGCAGCGATCAGCTGCGGCGCGGACCGCACGCGTCGCCGCGCTGTGCGCCATCGGCGCGGGCGCCCTCGCGGGGACATCGACCGGAGCCAACTCGCTGATTCCCGCTGCCGTATGCGCCATGGTGCTCGTCGCCGACCAAGCGGTGTCGGTCGTCGCGGCGGCGGTCACGGCGTGTGGCGGTGTGGCACTGGTCGCGGCGGGCGCCGTCCTGTGGCCGACGTCGGTGTCGGCTCTCGCGGGGATGGTCGCCGCGGTGCTGGTGGGAGCGCTCGCCGGCTTCAGCCGTCGACAGGGTGCGCAGGCCCGACGGCGCGAAGCGCTCCTCGCGGAACGCGAGCGCGCCCTTCGTGAGGAGGCCGGGCGCAACGCGCTCGCGCGCGATCTCCACGACGTCCTGGCGCACACGCTCGGTGGGCTGGTCGTGCAGTTGGATGCCGCCGAGGCGCTCCTCGAGGCGGGAGACGCATCGTCCGCCCACCGCCGGGTGGCCTCGGCGCGCGAGCTGGCGGCATCCGGTCTCGGCGAGGCGCGTCGCGCCGTCGCCGCGCTGCGCCGACCACGGCAACCGGGAGTCGAAGCCGAAGCCGCCGACCGCGACCCGGTCGCATCGATCGTCCTCGACCGTCGCCTCGACGAGCTGGTCGATATGCATCGCGCGCTCGGGGGCGAGATCGCCTGGGAGCGCTCGGGCGACCCCGCGCCCCTCGACCGGGCCCAGGCGGACGCCCTGCACCGCGCCCTACAGGAAGCGCTCAGCAATGTGCGACGCCATGCCCCGGGGTGCGCGGTCACCGCGCGTCTCGCCTGGCGACCCGGCGTGGTGCGCCTCCGCATCGAGAACCCCTTGCCATCGTCGCCGCCACCCACGCCGAGCGCCGCGCCGGGTTTCGGGCTCCGAGGTATGCGGGAACGCGTGGACGCCCTCGCACTCGGCGGGACGGTGACGGCCGGGCCCGAGGCGGGATCCTTCGTCCTCACCGTCGAGGAGGTGCTGGCGTGAACGACGACCCCCCGATCCGCGTGCTGGTGGCGGACGATCAGGCGATCGTCCGCGACGGGCTCGCGACCGTCCTCGCCCTGCTGCCCGACGTGGAGGTCGTCGGCACCGCCGCGGACGGCGAAGAGGCCGTCGCGCTGGCCGTGCAACGGCATCCCGACGTCGTCCTCATGGATCTCCGGATGCCGCGCCTGGACGGCGTTGCGGCCACCGCCCGGCTCGCCGTCGATGTTCCGAGCGCCGCGGTGCTGGTGCTGACCACGTTCGCCGACGACGAGTCCATCGTCGCCGCGCTGACCGCGGGGGCCAGGGGATATCTCACGAAGGATGCCGGTCGCGCCGAACTGGCGGCGGCGGTGCGATCGGTCGCCCGCGGGCAGGCGACCTTCAGCGCCGAGGTGGGCGCGACCATCGTGGACTCCCTGATCCGTCCGCGGCCCCCGGCGTCTCCGGGGGAGGAGCTCGCCGCGCGCTTCCCCCGGCTGACGCGGCGCGAGATCGACGTGTTCGCCCTCCTTGTCGAGGGGCGCACGAACGCCGAGATCGCGGAGCGCCTCTTCGTCGAGGTGTCGACCGTGAAGACGCACGTGAACGCGCTGTTCGCCAAACTCGGCGTGCGAGACCGTCGCGCCGCGGTGGCGCTGGCCCGAGGCTGACGCCTGGCCGAGCTCGAGAGGACGACCTCGTTACGGGGCCTCCCCGTCGCCGCGGCGTGATTCGCTGCTCCCGCTCTCGCGCAGCGACGCGACGAAATCGAGCTTGTCGAGCACCGGATCCGGCAGGAGGAAAGGGTAGAGGTCGTCCTTGCCCATCGACCGGTTGACCATGTTGAGGGCGCTCGCGAGCGGCATCCAGACCTCCGTCACCAGGGTGCGGAAGGGGCCGGATGCCGACGAGTCGACGTGCAGGAGACCGTTGACGGCGGCCGTCTCGACCGTGTCGGTGATGTGGAGGTAATGCGCCCAGGTCTCGGCGAAGTCCTCGTAGGGGTGCATGGTCGCATAGGTGGAGATGTAACGCTCGGGCCAGTCGGCCGGCGGCCCCTCGGAGTAGTGGCGGTCGATCTCGGCCTGGTAGTCGGCGGTCTCGTCGCCGAAGAGGGCGCGGGCCTCGGCGAGGCGGTCGGTCCCCTCGACGAGGATCCACTCGAAGTAGTGTCCGCTCTCGTGCCGGAAGTGGCCGAGCATCGTGCGGTACGCCTCGCCCAACTGCTCCTGCACCCGGACGCGGTAGGCGTCGTCGCTCTCGGCGAGGTCGATCGTGATCACCCCGTCGGCGTGCCCGATCGTGACGTCCTCGGCGACGCTCGACAGCAGGTCGAAGCAGAGGCCGCGCTCGGGGTCCTCGGCCTTGCCGACGACGGGGAAGCCGAGACGGTCGAGCTCGACGAGCAGCCAGCGCTTCGCACGTTCGGCGACGGGGTACTGCGAGAGGCCCTTGGCGTCGGCGTCGTTCGGGCGCACGCGCGTGAGATCGCAGGCCGAGCACTGGCCCCCCTCGACCGGCGCGAGCCACGTGCAGCCCGACAGGTTCAGGTTCCGGCACACGTGCCAGGCTCGTCCGTCCGCGTCGACGTACCGACCGTTCTCGTCGACGGGAACGATCTCGACCTCGTCGCGCGAGAAGCCGAGCGGGGTGTGGCACGACACGCAGATGGAGTTCTCGAACCAGAGGGCGTTCCCGCACACGCGGCATCGGAAGGATTTCACCCCTCGAGCCTGACACGGACGCTCCGCCCTGCGGGATGGGGTTGCGCGGTCTTCCTAGAATCGTGAGGTCGCCCACCGGAAGGACTCCCGTGACCCCCACCCCGGCCGGATCCCTCGCGCGACGGGTGCTGTGGCATCCGTTCCCGTGGGCGGTCGTCTGCTTCGCGGGGGCGGTGGTGCTGTTCGGCCTCGGTCAGGAGTTCGGGGGCTTCCTGCTCTCGCTCGTTGCGGGATGGGCGCTGGCGCAGACGCTTTTGTACGCGCTCGCGTTCCTGCGGACGCGTGCGGTGTCGGTGGCGGTGCATCTCGCGCTGGGGATCGTCGCCGGGTTCGCGGTCTTCCTGGTCGTGCAGCCGGGGGACTGGCCCGTGGCGGTACCGCCGACCGTGCGCTCGACCCTCTCGTTCGCGATGGCGCCCTTCGCGGGGTGGATCTGGCTCTCGTTGGTCGGGCGAGTGACCGCGGCCGTCCAGGCGACCTCGGACAAGCGGGCCGCTCAGCTCGTCGAGCCCGAATGGGAGCGCGCGGGCGGCGAGTGGACGCTCCGGCTCCCCGTCGTGCCGCTCCGACGCTCGACGTACCTCGCGGTCGGCGCGGTGCTCGGCGTGCTGGCGGCCGGAGCGATGGCGACGTTCGTGCTCGTCTTCGCCGACCTCGCGCAGAGGCTCGGCCCGATGGCGATGCTCCTCCTGCTCGGATGGGCGGTGGGGTTGCCCGTGTACCTGGTGGTCGGCGCTCTCGCGCGAGCGCGCACGACCACGGTGGAGCTGTGCCTCAGCGCGGAGCGCGTGCGGGTGCGGACCATCGACGGCGTCACGTTGATGGATGCCGGGACCGATGGCATCCGGAGCCTGACCGTGTCGTCGCGCAACCCGCCGACGCGGATCGTCGTGCGCCCGGTCGAGGGACCGGGACTCGTGCTGCTGGTGGGCATGGCGCGCCAGCCGAAGGGGACGGCGGCGACGGTACCCGAGTTCCCGCGGCGCCTACGCCACGCGCTCGAGGGGGCGGGGCTGACGGTGATGGAGGGCAAGCGGGCCCGGGCGGGCGAGACGACCCTCGAGCGCTCACCCGGATAATGGCGGAATGACCACCGCCCGGATCGTCATCCTCTTCGCCGTCGCCGCCCTGGCCGAGATCGGCGGAGCCTGGCTCATCTGGCAGGCCGTGCGCGAGAACCGGGGCTGGTGGTTCGCTCTGCTGGGCATCATCGCGCTCGGGGCCTACGGGTTCTTCGCGGCCCTGCAGCCGGAGGCGAACTTCGGCCGCGTCCTCGCCGCGTACGGGGGAGTGTTCATCGCCGGCTCGCTCGCGTGGGGGATCGTCGTCGACGGCTTCCGCCCCACGACCTGGGACTACGTCGGCTCGGCGATCGCCCTCGTCGGCGCGGCGATCATCATGTTCGCCCCCGGCCAGTCGACGGCGGGAGAGATCTCGTGAGGGATGCCGTGACCCCGGCCCTCCGCGACCGACGGGCGGCAGACCCGGAGATCCGCCGCCCGCTTCGCCGTCACTCGTAGCGCAGCGACTCCACGGGATCGGCCCGCGCGGCCCGCGCCGCCGGAAGCGTCCCCGCGAGGAACGCGATCCCCATCACCACGAGGGTCGTCACGAGGATCGACACCGGGTCGAACGCGATGAGCTGCAGTCCCGGCAGGTCGCTGAACAGGTTCGCCGCGAGCTGCGCGCTCACCGCCGTGCCGACGCCGATCGCGATGACCGCGCCCAGCGCGCTGCCGAGGAATCCGATGAAGATCGCCTCGAGGCTGAAGAGCGAGAAGATCCGCCCGCTGCCCATTCCCATCGCCTTCATGAGGCCGATCTCCCGGGTGCGTTCCTGCACCGACATGAGCAGGGTGTTGACGATGCCGAAGCTCGCCGCCAGCAGCGCGATGATCGCGAACGCGTTCAGCACCAGGACGATGCCGTTGATCACCGACTCGAACGTGCCGAGCTGATCGGCCACGGTGGTCCCCGTGTAGCCGGCGTCGCTCAGCGCGGTCTTGACCTCGTCGACCTGCGCGGTCGTCGCCGACGACACCGTCACGCTCGCCGAGGCGTACCGGTCGAGCTGGTCGGCGGGGACCCCGGTGTTCTGCAGCGTGAACAGCTCCTTCTCGAGGGCGGTGTTCGTGGTGAGCGAGGTCGTGCCGCCGAACGCGTCTTCGGTCACACCGGTCACGGTCACCTCGACGAGATGCTGCGTGCGCACCGGGTCGGTCACCGCGATCGTCACGGTCGCCCCCACCGCGTCCGTGGCGGTCGCGAAGCCGAGGGGTGTCACCAGCGCCGACGGGAGGGCGACCTGCAGCGCGTCGGAGCCGTCGTCGGGTGCTGACCCGTCGGCGATCCGCGGGGTCTGACCGGCGACGAGGCTGCCGACCTGTGCCACGTACGGGTCGCCGCCCGGTGCCTCGACGTAGTCGATCGACACCGACGTCACGGGAACGACCTTCTCGACGCCCGCGATCTGCGAGATCGTCGTGATGTCCTGGTCGGTGAGCGCGGTCACCTCCGTCGTGCCGCCGGGGCGCCCCCCGGGCTGCGACGCCGAGGCGACGGCATCCTGATCGTACTTCTGCGGCCCGGTCGAGGTCGCCGTGGTGGTCTTCGTCACGGTCAGCACGTCGGAGGCGCCCATCGAGGCGACGGTGCTGTCGATGAACGCGTTGATGCCCGTGCCCAGGCCATTCGTGATGGTGAGGGTGAAGGCACCGACGAAGATCGCGAGCACCGTGAGGATCGTGCGGGTCTTCGAGCGGAACGTGTTCGCGACGGCGGTGGAGACGAGGTCGACGGTTCTCATGCGGCGCTTCGTTCGTCGGCGACGATCAGGCCGTCGCGGATCTGCACACGTCGATCGCAGCGCGCGGCGAGGTCTTCGTCGTGCGTGACGACGATGAGCGTGATGCCGTGCTCGCGATTCAGACGGAAGAGGATGTCTTCGACGACGGCGCCGGTGGCCGTGTCGAGGTTGCCGGTGGGCTCGTCCGCGAAGATCACTCGCGGATCGTTCACGAGGGCCCGGGCGATCACCGCGCGCTGCTTCTGTCCGCCCGAGAGAGCGGTGGCTTTGTTGCGCGCCTTGTCGGCCATGTCGAGCTCGGCGAGCGCCGCTCTCCCGCGCCGCGCGCGCTCGGCACGGCCCACCCCTGCGATCTTCAGCGGCAGCACGACGTTGTCGAAAACCGAGGCGCTGGGGGTGAGGAAGAACTGCTGGAACACGAACCCGAACGTCTGGTTGCGCGTGCGGTTGAGTCGACGACCGCGCAGGGTCGTGGCATCCACTCCGTCCAGGCGCACGGTGCCCCGGGACGGGGCGTCCATGAGGGCGAGCAGGTGCATGAGGGTCGATTTGCCGGATCCGCTCTTGCCGACGATCGCAATGCTCTCGCCGCGATGGATGTCGAGGTTCACGCCGCGGAGTGCGTCGAAGCGCGCGGAGCCGCGTCCGTAGGACTTGTGCAGATCGGTGACCGAGAGGAGTGGGGGAGGAGGGTCGGATGCCATGCCCTCACCCTCGCTCGCGGGTGGGGCGCCTCGCGTCCCACGGGTGGGGTGACCGTCTACCCCGCGTGGGGGATTCGCGGATGCCCCCGTCGGGCGATGGCCGGGGGCGTCGGGACGCGCGAGACTGGAGCGGTGAGGGCCGACGAGACGAGCGATGCGGTGCCGCGCTGGCCCTGGGCCGGTCGCCCGTGGCTGATCGACGCGTTCGTCGTCGTGCTCGTCGCGGGTCCCGCGTTCGCGCCCCTTCCCTTCGCCGAGATGCGGCCCTCGAGCCCGCTCGCGTTAGCCCTCGTGCTGTCGCCCGCGCTCGCCCTGCCTTTCCGTCGTCGGTGGCCGCGGACGGTGCTCGCCGTGTGCGTCGCCGCATGGGCCGCCGCCCTGACGCTCGGCACGCTCTCTCCCGGCGGCGCGGTGGCCATGGTCGTCGCGACCTACGGCGTGGCGCACCGCACCCCGCGTCGCTCGTCGATCATCGCGACGGCCGCCGCCGTGGTCGTCGTGCTCTCGACGGGCGTGATCGTCTCGCTCGTGTCGGGTATGGACACCCGAGTGCTCCAGGTGGCTCTCTCGCTCTCGCTCGCCGGGGCGGTGGGCGATGCGGCGCGCTCGCGCCGCGCGTACGTCGAAGCCGTCGTCGAGAGGGCGCGCCGTGCCGAGGAGACGCGCGAGTCCGAGGCGCGGCGCCGCGTCACCGAGGAACGCCTGCGCATCGCTCGCGACCTGCACGACGCCGTCGCGCACCGCATCTCGGTGATCAGCCTGAACGCGGGCGTCGCCACCTCGATGCTCGAGACGCGCCCCGACCGCGCGCGCGAGGCTCTCGCCACCATCCGCACCGCCTCGCGCGACGTGCTCGGCGAGATCGGCACGATGATGAGCGTCCTGCGTGCACCCGACGACGCTCCCGTCCGCGTCCAGCCGGGGCTCGCGCGGGTGCCCGAGATCGTCGAGTCCGTGCGCGTCGCCGGGTGGGACGTCGTGGTGCGCGACGAGATCGGGACGGATGCCGAGGCCGCCGGCATCCCGCTCGGCGTCGACATCGTGGCCTATCGCGTCGTGCAGGAGGGACTCACGAACGCGCTCAAGCACGGCACGACTCGCCGTGCGCACGTGCTGCTGCGTCGCGACCGTGACGAGCTGGAGATCGTCGTGACGAATCCGGTTGAGCAGGTGCCCGACGCCGGCGACCGGGAACTTCCCCCGTCGGGCTTCGGACTCGTGGGGCTTCGCGAGCGCGTCGACGCGGTGCGCGGCACTCTCGAGGCGGGTCTCGCTCCCGGCAGCTTCCGGCTCGCCGCGCGGCTGCCGTTGCCCGCCCGCGTGGAGGCGACGCCGCGCGTGCTCTCGGGGGAGCGGCCCTCGTGACGACCGTCATCGTCGTGGACGATCAGGCGCTCATCCGGACGGCCGTGCGCGACCTTCTGGATGCGGCGGAAGGCATCTCGGTCGTCGGGGAGGCGGTCGACGGCGAGGCCGGGGTCGAGCTCGCGCGGCGGCTCCGCCCCGACGTCGTGGTCTCGGACATCCGGATGCCGCGTCGAGACGGCATCGAGCTGACCGCGCTCATCTGCGCCGACCCCGCGCTCGCCGAGACCCGCGTGCTGATCCTGACGACCTTCGAGGAGGACGACTACGTCGTCTCCGCCCTGCGCGCCGGTGCGAGCGGCTTCATCGGCAAGGGCGCCGAGCCCGACGACATCGTGCGGGCCGTCGCCTCGGTGCACGAGGGCGGCGCGCTGCTCTCACCCGCCGCGACCCGGGCGCTGATCGAGAAGTACGTGCGCACGACCGATGCCGCGCAGACGCCGAGCCCCATCGCGCTCGACGCCCTCACCGACCGCGAGCGAGAGGTGCTCCTGCACGTCGGCCGGGGACGCTCGAACGACGAGATCGCCGCGCACCTCTACATTTCGCCGCACACCGCGAAGACGCACGTGAAGAACACGATGCTCAAGCTCGGCGCGCACGACCGGGCGCAGCTGGTGATCGCGGCCTACGAAAGCGGGTTGCTCGCGCCGGGGCGGTGACGGCTGGGCCCGCGGAGCGCGCTCGGCGAGGGCTCCAGGGACGGACCCGCGCCTCAGGCGTGGAAGCGCGCCCCCTTCGTGATCCGGTCGACGGCGTTGCGCGGTCCGCGGAGCGCGATCCCCACGAGGTCGAGGTCGACGGCGGCCACCGCCGCGACCGCGGCGCGGTTCGCCACGTCGTGCGAGGTCGAGAACAGCTCGCGCGTGTACAGCGCCAGGGTGACATCGTCGCGCGACGCGGCCTTCGCCCGAGCGCGGGCGAGGGTCTCGGCATCCGCGGACATCACCATGACGGGTTGACGGAGCATCGGCGAGTACGTCGTGCCGTCGGCGTCGCGGTACGGCTCACCGACGAGGTCGGGCGCGCTCGTGGCGATACCGCTCATCACGAAGGCCGTGACGTTGAGTTCCTGCCAGGGGGCGAGGTCGTCGGCGAGCACGACGACCACCTTCGTGTCGAACAGCGGAGCGGGAGAGGCATCGGTCATGCCTCCAGCCTCGGCCCCCGGCGTCGGGGGTGTCTTGTACGTTTCTTGCATGGGTGATCGGGTGCGGGCGTGGCATCCCGACGTCCCGATGCTGCGCGAGGTCTACCACGCGAGCTTCGCGCACAACTATCCGCCCCACACGCACGACGACTGGGCCGTGATGCTCGTCGATCGCGGTGCCGTGACCTACTCGCTCGACCGCGCCGAGCATCAGGCGACGCCGACCGCGGTCACGCTCCTTCCGCCCGGGATCGCGCACGACGGTCGTCCGGCGGTCGAGGGCTCGGGCTACCGCAAGCAGGTGCTGTATCTCCGGGGCGACTGGCTCGACGCCGGCGTCGCCGCGCGGATCGCGGATCGCCCGACGCTGACGAACGCCCCGGCGCAGACCGCGGCACGACGCGTGCACGCGGCGCTCGCCCACCCGGGCGACGAGATGGCCGCCGAGCACTGGCTGCTCACCGTCCGCGACGCCGTGCTCGCCCACGCCGGCTCGTCGGCGCCCCCGCGCCGGGATGCGCCGCTCGCCCGGCGCCTGCGCGCGATGCTCGATGACCGCTACACCGAGTCGTTCACGATCGCCGCGGCCGCCGCCGAGCTCGGCGCGCACCCCGATCATCTCGTCCGGGTGTTCTCGGCCACGTACGGCATCGCTCCGCACCGCTACCTCGTCGGTCGGCGGGTCGACGCCGCGCGTCGTCTGCTGGGGGAGGGATGCCGGCTGGCCGATGTCGCGGCCCGCACCGGCTTCCACGACCAGGCGCACCTCGCTCGGCACTTCCGCCGCGTGTGGGGTGTGACGCCGGGCGCGATCCGCGCGGCCTAGACGCGGCGCGCGTCCGCCGCCTCGGTCAACCCCGCCATCCACGACGCCATGCGGTCCTGGCCCGCGCTCGTGTCGAGCTCGTCGCGCAGCTCGGGATGCTCTCTCCAGAACCGGAGCACGACGTAGACGAGCCACGCGTGCGACGCGAGCGAGTCGACGGGGACGTGGTGTTCCTCCACCGCGCCGCCGGCGTCCGCGGCGTGGAGCTTCAGCTCGGGCACCGTGTTCCCGCGCCGTGCGTCGACGAGCCCGCCCGGTACGACATCGACGATCGCGTCCCACGGCCAGGAGCGGTCGAACTCGCCGCGATCGAACGAGTACAGCGTGACGCCGGAGCGGCCCACCACCAGGCCTCGCGGACGCCGCGCGAACCACCGTGCACGCCCGCGCACCGCGAGCGAGTTCGCGCCGGCGAGAGCGACGATCACCGCGGCCAGCGTCAGCGGCACGAGGAAGACGAGAACGAGCAGCGACTGGCCGCCCGCCACGATGCAGCGGACGATCAGGATGCCGCACGCCGCCGTCGTCACCAGGCCGCCCCCGAGCAGCCACAGGCACGACCACAGCGAAGGGGCGCGCTGCCGGAAGAACGACACCCACGAGTCGGCGGGTCGTGTCTCGGCGCGCGTGAGCGCGAGCGCGTTCACGAACTCGGGCAGCGCGCGCTCGCCGCCCGCACGCTCGCCCCCGACGGCGACCACCGCGAGGAACCCGAGGAGCACCAGCGCGAGGATCGTCCCGAGGACGGTCTGATCGCCGACGACGGCGCCCCACAGCGCAGCCGAGAGCGCGAGACAGCACACGACGAGCACGCTGGTGATGAGCCGCGGCCGCGGCCGCGCCGGGCGAAGGTTCCAGCCGGACGGCAGGGGGTACGGAGCCAGCGGGACGCTCATGGGTCCATCTCAGCATCGATCCGTGGCCCTCGGTGGGTCCGTCTCCCCGCTCGCGGACGGGCGTAGCGTGAGGGGTACCGCACGTTCGTCGAAAGGACTCCCGTGAC
The DNA here is from genome assembly GCF_029222405.1 of Microbacterium sp. Kw_RZR3. Taxonomy (NCBI): domain Bacteria; kingdom Bacillati; phylum Actinomycetota; class Actinomycetes; order Micrococcales; family Microbacteriaceae; genus Microbacterium; species Microbacterium sp. Kw_RZR3. The sequence goes on from NZ_JARHXC010000221.1 coordinate 11,412, forward strand.
CACCGTCGCAGAGAACATCGTCGCCTCCCTCCGCCGCCACAACATCGAACGGGTCTATGGCCTCCCCGGCGATTCGCTGAACGGCTTCACGGATGCCATCCGCCGAGACGGCGTGATCCGGTGGCAGCACGTGCGGCACGAGGAGGGAGCGGCTTTCGCGGCCGCGGCCGAGGCCGAGTTGACCGGCGAGCTCACGGTGTGCGCGGGCAGCTGCGGGCCGGGAAACCTCCACCTCATCAACGGTCTCTACGACGCCAACCGCTCGAGGGTTCCGGTCCTGGCGATCGCCGCGCACATCCCGACGGCCGAGATCGGCACGAACTACTTCCAGGAGACGCACCCGCAGGAGTTGTTCCGCGAGTGCTCCGTCTACGTCGAGTACGTCGCCGACCCCGTGCAGATGCCGCGCCTGCTCGAGATCGCGATGCGCGAGGCGATCGAGAAGCGCGGGGTCGCGGTGCTCGTCATCCCCGGAGACGTGCTGCTGGCGAAGGCCAAGAACGAGCGGGTCGTCGCGATCGAGCGCGCGACCCCTCGCATCCTTCCCTCTGAAGAGGAGCTTCGACGCACGGCCGAGGTGCTCAACGCCGCCCAGAAGGTCACGATCCTCGCGGGCGCGGGCGTCGCGGGGGCGCACGACGAGGTCGTCGAACTCGCCGAGCGTCTGCAGGCGCCCGTCGTGCACGCCATGCGCGGCAAGGAGCACATCGAATGGGAGAACTCGTACGACGTCGGGATGACCGGACTCCTCGGCTTCTCGTCGGGCTACCGCGCGATGGAAGACGCCGACGTGGTGCTCATGCTCGGCACCGACTTCCCGTACCCGCAGTTCTACCCTCAGCACGCCACGCACATCCAGGTCGACATCCGGGGTGCGCAGCTGGGCCGGCGGCATCCGGTCGACATCGGTCTGGTCGGCACCGTCCGCGACACGGTCCAGGCGCTGCTGCCGCTGCTGGACGAGGGGAAGTCCTCGCGGCACGCCGACGAGGCGCGCGAGCACTACCGCAAGACGCGCACGAAGCTCGACGACCTCGCCGTGCCGACGGGTCGCGGAAAGCCGCTGCACCCGCAGTTCGTCGCGCGGACGCTCGATCGCCTCGCCGACGACGACGCCGTCTTCATCCCCGATGTCGGCTCGCCCGTGGTGTGGGCCGCGCGCTACCTCACGATGACGCGCGATCGTCGCCTGATCGGGTCGTTCTCGCACGGCACGATGGCCAACGCGGTCTCGCACGCGATCGGAGCGCAGTCGGCGTTCCCCGACCGGCAGGTCATCGCCCTCGCCGGTGACGGCGGCCTCGCGATGCTCCTCGGCGAGCTCATCACGATCGTGCAGAACGAGCTGCCCGTGAAGGTCGTCGTCTTCGACAACTCCTCGTTGAACTTCGTCGAGCTCGAGATGAAGGCCGCGGGCTTCGTCACCTTCGGCACCGACCTGAAGAACCCCGACTTCGCCGCGGTCGCCGAAGCGATCGGACTGAAGGGCTTCCGCGTGGACGACGCGGACGATCTCGAGGGCGCGCTGTCCGCCGCTCTCGCGCACGATGGGCCCGCGCTGGTCTCGGTGAAGACCGCGCGGCAGGAGCTGTCGATGCCGCCGTCCGTCACGCTCGAGCAGGCCAAGGGCTTCACCCTCTACGCGATCCGCACGGTGCTCTCGGGGCGCGGCGACGAGCTGATCGACCTCGCCGCGACGAACTTCCGGCAGTTGTTCTGAGCGGCGCCCAGGTCGCGAGAACAGGGGAGCGCACGAGAACGGGGCGGAGCAGCGCGCGTCGGCACGACGGCGGGATCAGCATCGGCATCATGCGCGACCCGAGCTACGTCGAGAAGGACTACGACGATCTCGGCTGGACGATCGACGACCCTCGGCTCGCTGCCGACGACGCCTGGGCGCTCACGGCGGGCGGACAGTACGATCCGGCCGCGCAGGTGAACATCACGAGCGTGCAGGTCGTGCGCGACGGCACCGTCGTGGTCATCACCGGCGGGGGAGTCGCGCTGCAGGACGTCCCCGAACTCGCCGCCCTCACCGAGGGGTGGGCCGTCGGCGCCGGACTATCGGTGCTGGACCTGATGCGCTGACCGCGGCGAGTCGGAGACGACTCAGCGCAGACAGAACGAATCGTCAGGCTATTCACAGTATGGTGGGCGAAGTCGGCGAAACCGACGCGCTTTCCCGCCGACCGTGAGGCCCATTGCATGCCGCGACTCCGAAGCCGCTGGCTCGTCCTCCTGCTGTCGACGATCGCGGCGACCGCGCTCCTCGGCTCCGTGGCACCCGCCGCGATCGCTGCTGAGTCCTCCCCGTCGCTGACGGCGACGCTGTCCGACACGGACGGCGCGTCGGGGGATCCGGTCGCACTCGACCTCGGAGTGACCGGGGCAACCGACCTCTACGCCGCGACGGTGCGCGTCACCTACGACACCGACCGTGTCGTTCTCGACCCCGCCGCGGTGACGTCGGACTTCCCAGGCATGTTCAGCGTGTCGGGCGTCGAGGGGGCGATCGAGTTCACCGTGACGCGTCTGGGAACCTCGAGCGGCCGAGCGGGCGACGTTCCCCTGGGGTCGCTGGGCTTCGTGGCCACGGGGCCGGGAGAAGCGCTCCTCCGCATCGACGAGGTCACGATCATCGACTCCGCCCTGGTCGGCACAACTCTCTCGCCCGCCATCGGCCTGGGCTACACGGTCGCCCCCTCGTCGTCGGCGCCGGAGCCGTCCGCGCCGGGCGCACCGCCGACCATCTCGGTGACGGGGCAGGGGTCGGGCGTGTCGCGCGGCGGGGACACGACCTTCCGCGGCTCGGCCCCGCAGTCGTCCGCGGCCCCGACCGCGACCTCGCCGAGGATCACGGCGTCATCGCTCACCCCGCGGGTCGGCGAGACGATCACCCTGACCGCCCGCGGACTCACCCCTGATGCCGCGTACCGGGTCGGACTGGACTCCGACTCGATCCTCCTGGGTGAGGTCACCGCGGACGAGACCGGATCGTTCGTCCTGGCGGCGACGATCCCCGAGACCGCCCCCACCGGGGAGCACGAGATCGTCGTCCTCTCGCGGGGGCTCGCGGTGACGACGCTCCCGATCACGATCCGCGAGGCGGACGGAGCGGCATCCGCCCCGCGGAGTTCGGCCAGCCCCTCCGTCGGAGCCGCCGGTGTCACGAACGAGGCGACCGCCGACGCCGCGCCGGTCTCCGCGGACTCGACGTCCGCGCTGGTGTGGGCGCTCATCGCGGTCGTCGTCCTGCTCGGCGCGGCCGCGATCGTGCTCATGAGGCGACGGTTCCGTCGCGCCGCAGGCGATGACGGGGGTCGGGGATGAACGCTCTCCGCTTCGCCCCCGCCCCGATCGTGGTGAAGGGAACACTCGTGAGAAGGACGATGCTCGCTTCCGCGGTGGCCGCCGTCACCGCGGCGGCGCTGGTGTTCGGGGCGGTCGCGCCGGCGCACGCCGAGACCGACTCGGTCAGCTACGCGGCTCCCGCCTACCAGCGCGGCGAACTCACCGGCGACGCGAAGGTCGACCGCGACGACCTGACCGTGCTGATGACCGCCGTCGGGCGGAAGGCCGGTGATCCCGGATGGGATGCCGTCGCCGCGGCGGACGCTGATCAGGACGGTGCGATCACGGTGACCGACGTCGCCGCGCTCTCGAAGCAGTTCGTCTACGACGACGACCCCTTCGAACTGCAGGAGACCGACGTCGTCGCGATCCAGAAGGCGATGACGGCCGGGACGCTCACCTCCCAGGAGTTGACGGCGCAGTATCTGCGCCGCATCGCCGCCTACGACCGCACGTCCGGGCTCGACCCCCGCGACCCGGACGCGGCGCTCGAGTCCATCATCGCGACGAACCCGACGGCCATGGCCGAGGCCGCGGCTCTCGACGCGGAGCGGGCAGCGACCGGGCCGCGCAGCATCCTGCACGGCATCCCGGTCATCGCGAAAGACAACATCAACCTGGCTGGGCTCGCCACCACCGCGGGGTGCGCCTGCCTGGCCGACAACGTGACCTCGACGGACGCCGAGGCCATCACGCGGCTGAAGGCGATGGGGGCGATCGTGATCGCGAAGGCCAACCTGTCGGAGTTCGCGATGTCGACCGTCGTGTCGAACAGCTCGTACGGCAACACCAAGAACGCCTACGGTTTCGATCTGCCCCCGGGCGGGTCGAGCGGCGGCACCGGTGCTTCGGTCTCGGCCAACCTCGGAGCGGTGGGGCTCGGCACCGACACCGGTGGCTCGGTACGCGTCCCCTCGTCGTACAACGCCCTCGTCGGCATCCGTCCGACCGTCGGCCTTGTCAGTCGCGAGGGGGTCCTTCCCCTCGACGAGTACCGCGACACCATCGGCCCCATGACACGGACGGTCTCGGATGCCGCGCTGTCGCTCGACGCGCTGGCGGAGGCCGCGCCCGGCGAGCACGCGATCGCTCCGGAGGCGTTCCGCAAGCCCGCCTCGTACGCGAGCAGCCTCGATCCGAACGCTCTTCAGGGCGTCCGCGTCGGCTACCTCGTGGACCGAGGACCCACGGACTCGCAGACCGGGGACTTCCAGCTCGTCGCCGCGGCGCGTGCCGACCTGGAGGCCGCGGGCGCCACGGTCGTCGACATCGCCTCGTTCGACCCGGTCGCTGGCGGCCGGATGGAGGACATCCACGGGAGCAAGACCTTCACCCACGGAGTCGACGTGTACCTCGACACTTACTACCGACCCGGCTACACATTCGCCGACCTGGCGCAGAAGGTCACCGATGCCGAAGCGGCGGGGCATCCGCTCTCGAGCTGGCCGGCGGAGGTCGTGCGCGAGTTCGCCTCGACGACCACGGAGGAGCGCGAGGCGGCCTACGGCCCCTTCCGTGCGGGGCAGAAGGCAGTCCAGGATCGCATCGACCAGCTCATGCGGGAGAACGACCTCGACGCGCTCATCTACCCGAGCACCGGCGCCCCCGACCTCCTCTCGGGCTTCAACAACCTCATCAGCGCGGCCAGCGGCTACCCGGCGATCTCGGTGCCCATGGGGGCCGCCGACGTCGACCTGCCGGAGGGGACGATCCTGGGGATCCACCGCGGTCTCGAGTTCCTCGGCGCGCCCTATGCCGAGGACCGCCTGATCGGCTTCGCGTACGCGTACGAGCAGCAGACCCACCACAGGCAGGCGCCCTCGCTGTTCCCCGATCTGCCGACCGAGCCCTGACCCGAGCGCCGACGCTCTGCGGTGACGCGAGCGTTCTTCCGCACGCGCCGGTGGTGCGGTTGCGCTGTGCGAAACTCCGGAGAACCCGGCTCGCGGGGGCGACAAGGGGCTGCTTGTCCGCTTGAGGACGCGGAAACTCAGGAGTTTCGCGCAGCCCGCCGCGCCTCAGTCGACCAGCGCCCCGCCCTCGCGCCAGTAGCCGAGGAAGGCGACGCGCTCGCGCGGTACGCCGAGCTCGCGGACCAGCACGCGTCGCGAGGCCGTGACGACCCCGGATTCGCCGGCGAGCCACGCGACGTCGACGTCGGGCGTGGCCCACGCGCGCACGGCGGCCTCGGTCTCGCCGCGCCCGACGACGCGCACGTCGACCTGCGGGCCGAGGGCGGCGACGGTGACGTCGTCGGCGTGCTCGCCGATCTCGACGATCGCGATGCCGCGGGCGGCGGGCGGCAGCGACGCCGCGATGCCGCGTACGGCGGGGATCGCCGTCTCGTCCGCGACCAGCAGGAACGAGGTGTACTGCTCGGGCGGCTGCCAATGGATGCCGTATCCCGTCCACCCGTTGCGGACGTCGGGGCCCGTGATCACGAGCGTCTCGCCCACGCGCGCTCCGCGCGCCCACCGTGAGGCGGGGCCGTCGGGGGAGTGCAGGTAGATGTCCACGTCGATCTCGCCTGCCTCGGGGCGGATCGCTGCGGGTGTGTAGGTGCGCAGCACGTTGCGCTCGGCGGGCGGCAGCGCCTTCCACCGCGTGTACCAGTCCGACGGGTGCGGCGTGGGGTCGTCGAGAAGGCCGAACTCGGCGAGCCCTCCGCCCGGCAGGGGCAGGACGAGCTTGATGCGTTGATCGAGGCCCCACGGCGCGAAGTGCTGCAGCGCGTCGCCCGAGAAGGTGAGTCGCAGGAAGTTCGGGGAGAGCATCTCGCGTCGGGCCACGGTGACGGGGAAGGCGCTGTATTCCCACGGACGGGGAGCAGCGGATGCCGCGTCGTCGGGGCCCGTGGAAGCCGCGGGGACCCCTCTCGTCCCGGCGCCCGACGGCATCCGGTCGTCGCCCGAGCGGCAAGCCCCCGCCGCCGCGTCCGCCGCGACTCCCGGCATCCGCTCCCCGCTCACGCGTCGAGCCCCGTCGCCGCAGCCGCCGCCCGCGCGGCGAACGCCCCGCCGCGCAGCGGCACCACCAGTGGACCGCCCGTGACCGGGTCGTCGATCACGACGTTCGGCAGGCCGTAGACCTCCTCGACGCGTTCGCTCGTGATGACCTCGCGCGGGGCTCCCTCGGCGACGATGCGGCCGTCGCGCATCGCGACGATGTGGCTCGCGTACCGGGCGGCGTGGTTGAGGTCGTGCAGCACGGCGACGACGGTGCGCCCGCGGGCGTTCAATTCGGCGAACAGCTCCATGAGCTCGACCTGGTGCGCGACGTCGAGGTAGGTGGTGGGTTCGTCGAGCAGCAGCAGGTCGGTCTGCTGCGCGAGCACCATCGCCACCCAGACGCGCTGACGCTGCCCGCCCGACAGCGCATCGACGGGTCGGGCCGACAGGTCGGTCGTGCCCGTGGCATCCAGGGCCTCCTTCACCGCCGCCTCATCGGCGCTCGACCACTGCCGCAGCAGCGACTGGTGCGGGTAGCGGCCGCGACCGACGAGGTCGGCGATCGTGATGCCGTCGGGAGCGAGCGCGCTCTGCGGGAGGAGGCCGAGACGGCGCGCGACCTCCTTCGCGGGGTAGGTCGAGATGTCACGCCCGTCGAGCACGACGGATCCGGTGGCGGGGGAGAGGAGGCGCGAGAGCCCCCGCAGCAGCGTCGACTTGCCGCACGCGTTCGGGCCGATGATCACCGTGAACGACCCGGGCGGGATCGCGACGGTCAGCTCGGGGACGACGGTGGCGCCGTCGTACGCGAGCGAGACGGAGCGGGCTTCGAGGCGGGAGGGGTCAGACACGGCGGCGGATCTCCGTAACGATCATGACGATGAGGTACGCGCCGCCGACCGAGACGGTGACGACGCCCACGGGGAGGGTCACCGGCAGCACGTGCTGCGCGATGGCGTCGGAGCCCAGCAGCAGCAGGGCGCCGACGAGAGCCGACAGCGCGAGCGACAGCGACGGCGTGCGAGCGAGTCGCCGCGCGATCTGCGGGGCGGCGAGGGCGACGAAGGCGATCGGTCCCGCGACAGCGGTCGCCGCGGCCACGAGCACCACGCCGGTGAGCAGCGCGAGGCTGCGCACGAGGTGGGGGCGCACGCCGGACGCGGCGGCCAGGTCGTCGCCCAGCTCCAGCTGGCGGAGCGCGGGCACCAGCGCGAAGGCCGCGAGCGCGAACGGCGCCGCGCACAGCAGCACCCCGCCGAGCGCGTCACCGGTGACGCCGTTGAGCGACCCGTGCCCCCACGCCGACGCGAACATCGCCGTCTCGAGTTCGATCTGCAGCAGCATCCAGGTGTTGAGCGAGGCGAGCATGGCCGAGACGCCGATGCCCACGACGATGAGCCGGAAGCCCTGCACGCCACCGCGGTACGACAGGAACCAGATGACGACGGATGCCGCGAGGCAACCGATCAGCGCGCCCGCCGCCCGCGCCGGCCACGACGACGAGACGAGCACGAGCGTCAGCAGCATGCCGGTGAAGGCGCCGTTCGAGAGCCCGAGGATGTCGGGGCTCGCGAGCGGATTGCGCGTGACCGTCTGGAACAGGGCCCCGGCGATCGCGAGCAGGGCGCCCAGGGTGATCGCGGCGAGGACGCGGGGGAGGCGCCAGCCGACGACCACGGTGGTGTCGAGCGCGTCGCCCGCTCCGAGGAGCGCGCGGATGACGGCATCCGGAGCCAGGGGATACGTGCCCCAGCCGAGCGAGAGCACCGCGAGCACGACGACGGCGACGAGCACCGCGACACCGACGGCGATGCTCCGCAGCCGCACCGGCAGCGCGCCGAGGACCACCCGGCGGTACCCCACGTCGACGGCCGTCACAGCGCGCTCGCTCTCCGTCGGCGCGCGAGCGCGATGAGCACGGGAGCGCCGACGAACGCGGTGACGATCCCGGCGGGCACCTCGGCCGGGGCGATGATCACGCGGCCGAGCACGTCGGCGAGCAGCACGACGATCGGCGCCGCGAGAGCGCTGAGGGGGAAGATGCGGCGCTGGTCGGGCCCGACGATCCACCGCACGACGTGCGGCACCATGAGCCCGACGAACGACAGGGGGCCGACGAGGGCGGTCGCCGCTCCCGCGAGCACGGTGATGGCGGCGATGGATGCCACGCGCACGGCGCCGACGGGAATGCCCTGCGCACGGGCGAGGTCGTCGCCGAGAGCGAGGGCATTGAGCGCGCGGCCGAGCACGAGAGCCACCGCGAGTCCGATCGCGATGAAGGGGATGACGGGGAGGACGACGTCGAGACCGCGTCCGAGGAGCGAACCGGCGTTCCATCCGCGCATGAGGTCGAACGCGTCGGGGTTGCTCAGCATCATGCCCGAGGTGATGCCTGAGAGCACCGCACCGACCGCGACACCCGCGAGCGTCAGACGGATCGGATCGGCCGGCCCGCGCCCCGACGAGCCGACGAGCGCGACGGCGACCGTGATGACGAGCGCTCCGAGGAATGCGGGCCAGACGAGCAGGAGAGAGCTCTGGATGCCGAACAGTGCCACCGTCACGGCGACGGCGAACGCGGCTCCCGCGTTGACGCCGAGGATGCCGGGGTCGGCGAGCGGGTTGCGCGAGAACGCCTGCATGAGGGCTCCGGCGACGCCCAGGGCGGCCCCGGCGACGATGCCGGCGATGGTGCGGGGCACACGGAGTCCCTGCACCACGTAGTCGGTGTCGGGGGTGCCCGCGCCGGTGAGCGAGGCCCACACCGCGTGCCAGGGTAGGGGGTTCGCGCCGATCATGAGCGACAGGGCGATCGCGATGGCGAGGACCGCCGCCAGCACGAGGGTGCCGGCGACGGTCCGACCGATCCGTGGGGATCGGGGTGCCGTGTCCGGCACCCGCGGGGAGACGATCGAGGTCATTTCCCCGATGCGAGGAAGGTCTCGATGTCGTCGAGCACCGACTGCGCGCCCTTCGGCCCGACGCCGGCGACCCACGTGCTCGTGTCGACGAGCGTGACGACGGGGAACGCCGCGGCGTTCTGCGCGATCGCCGCGGGGACGGTCGACGGGTCGTTCACGTCGGTCGTGGTGACGAAGACGGCGTCGGCGGTCGCGCTCGCGATGTTCTCGGGCGAGATGTCCGCCTGCAGGCCGTCCTCCCACTCGTGATCGGGGATCGTGTAGCCGACGCACTCGAGCAGGCTCCCGGCGAACGAGACCGGGCCGTAGAGGCTCAGTGTCGTCTCGTCGCGCGGGCGGATCATCTCGGCGGTCTTCCCCGCGAGGTCGTGTGCGCTCTTGATCTCGTCGCAGCGCTGGTCGACGGCATCCACGGCCTTCGTCACGTCGTCCTCGCGGCCGAGCGCCTCACCGATGAGGGCGGCGTTGTCGCGCCACGGATCGGCCTGCGTCGCGATGAACACCGTCGGGGCGATCGCGCTGAGCTGGTCGTACAGCGCGGAGTGGCGGGACTCGGTGCCGAGGATGAGGTCGGGCTTGAGTGCGGCGATCGCCTCGAGGTCGGGCTCGCTCACCGTGCCGACGGGTGTGACGCCCTCGACGCCGAGGTAGCTCGGCACGCCGTTGACCATGTTCGCCACGGCCGCGCCGACGGGGGTGATCCCGACGGCCACCGCGGTGTCGAGTTCGAGCGGCTCGAGCGTGACGACGCGCTGCGGAGCCGTGCTGACGGAGGTGGTCCCACGCGCGTGAGCCACATCGTGGGTCGAGGCGGAGCTCTCGGCGGGAGAAGCGCTCGCGCCGCCCGCGCAGCCGGAGAGGGCGAGGGCGAGACCGGTCGCCGCGGCGAGGAGGGCGAAGCGCCGGGAGGAACGGCGTGCGGGCATGGCGAGATGTCCTTTCGGGTGGGGGAGGCCGAAAGCTGAAGCTTAGGCAAGGGTTACCTTACCAAGTGCGCCCGATCGCGACACGCGGCCCGCCCGGACTTGCGGAAACGCTGCGATCACCGAGGCACACGGATGCCGTGCGCGAGGGCGATCGGTGGGATCGCGGGGCGCACGGCATCCGGTGCTCAGTGGACGATGACCGGCTTCACCGTCCGCCCGTGGTGCATGTCGTCGATCGCCCGGGCGATGTCGTCGAGGGCGTACCGCCGCTCGAGCTTCTCCAGCGGCAGGCGCCCTTCGGCGTGCAGCGCGACGAGTCGCGGGATGAGCTCGCGCGGGTCGGCGTCGCCCATCGTGACGCCGCGGAGGATCTTGCCGGTCAGGATGCCCTGGATGTCGACGGGGATCTCGGTTCCCGGAGGCGGAGCCCCGCACACGAGCACCGTGCCGCGCGCGGCGGCGGCATCGAGGGCGGTCCGGGCGACCCCGGGGTGCCCGGTGGTGTCGAAGCTCAGGGTGACGCCGCGGCCACCGGTCAGCTCGGCCAGACGTGCGGCGACGTCTTCGTGCACGGCGTCGATGGTGTCGGTCGCCCCGAGCTCCCGCGCGAGGTCGAGGCGCGAGGACACGCGGTCGATTGCGATGAGACGCGCGGGCTCGCGGAGCGCCGCCGCCATCACCGCGGAGAGGCCGACCGCCCCGGCTCCGTAGACTGCCACGACATCCGCCGGTCCCGGGTCGAGCACGTTCCACATCGATCCGAAGCCGGTGAGCACGCCGCAGCCGAGCGGGGCGAGCGCCGCGAGGTCGGCGTCGTCGGCGACCCGCACCAGCGAGCGCTCGTCGGCGATCGCGTGGGTGCCGAAGGACGACTGCCCGAAGAAGTGCGCGGCGACCGGCTCCCCGTCGCGCGTGACTCCGCCCGAGTCGCCGTCGCGGAGCCCGCCGAGCAGGTTTCGCGGCAGCCACGTCTCGCAGTACGCCGGGTGGGCGCCGACGCAGGCGTCGCACGCGCCGCACGAGGTGAAGCTCAGGAGCACGGCATCCCCGGGGCTCACCCCGCGCACGCCCGGCCCGACGCGCTCGACGCGCCCGGCCCCCTCGTGCCCGATGATCCCCGGGGTGGGGAACGGGATGCCGCCGGCCAGCACCCCGAGATCGGTGTGGCAGAGACCGGTCGCGGTGAGCCGCACGAGCACCTCGCCGTGGCCGGGCTCGGCGTAGTCGACGTCGGCGACCGAGATCGTCCGCGTCCCGGGAGCGGCACTGTCTCGGCTCTCTTCGACGATCGCCGCGCGCCCCGCGGTCACTGCGCGCCGCCCAGGTCGAACACGATCGAATGGGCTTTCTGGTACGACTGCAGTGCTTCCGGGCCGCCCTCGCGTCCCCAGCCCGAGGCCTTCACCCCGCCGAAGGGCACGGCCGGGTCGAGGATCGCCCAGCCGTTCACCCAGGTGATGCCGGCGCGCAGGCGCGCGGCGATCCGGTGGGCGCGGGCGAGATCACCGGTCTGGATGCCGCTCGCCAGGCCGTACCGCGTGCCGTTCGCGAGCGCGACGGCCTCGTCCTCGGTGTCGAAGGGCTGCACGGTGAGGACCGGGCCGAACACCTCGTCCACGACGACCTCGGCCTCGGGATCGAGGTCGGCGAGGACCGTGGGCGCGTAGTAGAACCCGCCGTCTCGCTCGACCGCGTGGCCGCCCGTCACGACCCGCGCGCCCGCGGCACGTGCCCGATCGACCATCGCCGCGACCTTGTCGAGCTGCGTGCGGCTCGCGACCGGGCCGATCACGGTCGCCGGGTCCTCGATGTCGCCGAAGGGCACATGCGGTACGGCGTCTTTCAGGATGCCGAGCACCACCCCGTAGATCGGACGCTCGACCAGCAGCCGGGGGCCGGCCATGCAGAACTGTCCCGCATTGAACACGAAGGCCGAGATGACGGTGTGGATCGCGCGGTCGAGGTCGGCGTCCGCGAAGAGGATGTTCGCCGCGTTCCCGCCGAGCTCGGCGGTGAACGGCTTGAGCGACCGGCCGGCGAGGGCCGCCGCGTGCGCGCCGATCTCGGTCGACCCGGTGAACGCGACCTTGTCGACGTCGGGATGCGAGACGAGGTGGTCGCCGAGCGTCGAGCCGGGCCCCGTGACGACGTTGAACACGCCGTCGGGCACGCCGGCGTCGCGGAGCAGCTCCGCCATCAGCAGGGCGCTCAACGGGGTGTCGCTCGCGGGCTTGTGCACCACGGTGTTGCCGGCCACGAGCGCGGGAGCGATCTTCGTGCTCGACAGGATCAGCGGGAAGTTGAACGGCGTGATGGCCGTGACCACGCCGAGCGGCTCGGTGCGGACGTACGCGTGGGCGTCCGCGGTGATCTCGCGCACGTCGCCGTCGAGGCGATGGCCGAGAGCGGCGTAGTACTCGTACAGCTCGGCGGCGTTGTTGACGTCGACGACGCGGGCGAAGGTGATGGGCTTGCCGACGTCGAGGCTCTCGGCGTGCGCGAGTTCTTCGCTGCGCTCCCGCATGAGCGCGTAGGCCCGCTGGAGGATGCGTGCTCGTTCGCGGCTCGACATCCGCGGCCAGGGGCCCTCGTCGAAGGCGCGTCGGGCCGCGGCGACGGCGGCGTCGACGTCAGCGGTCGTGCCGCGCGCGACATCGGTGATCTTCTCGCCGGTGGACGGGGCGATGACGTCCATGCGGCCGCCGTCCGCGGCATCCGTCCATCGTCCGTCGATGAAGAGGCGGCCGGGCGCGGTGGTGACCGTGAGGCTCATCGCGTCACCTCCGCGGGGGCGACGATGTCGGCGAGGACGCCCGCGAACCACACCGGGTCGTCCTCGAAGGGCGTGTGGCCCGTGTCGACGCGCACGACGCGGGCACCGCTGCGCGCGACGAGGTGCTCCTGGAAGGCGGGCGGCACGAGCTCGTCGCGCTCGGTGAGCACGTAGGTCGTCGGCTTCGCGCGCCAGGCGACGCGCGTCACGGGCGAGGTGAAGGCGGTGAGCGACTGCGGACGGAAGGTGTCGGCGAGCTCGGCCGCGACCGTGTCGGGGATGCCCGCGGGAAGGTCGGCGGCGATCATCGCGATGCGCTCTTCGCGAGAGCGGCCCATCGAGACCATGCCGTCGGCGATCCCCCAGAAGTCCGGGATGCCACCGCCCACGGCCTGTTGGAGGGTCTCGCCCTCGTCGAGGGCGAAGGCCGCGACGTAGACGATCCGCTCGACCGACGGGTGGTCTCCGGCCTGAGTGGTGGGGATCCCGCCATAGGAATGCGCGATGAGGGTGACGGGGCCGTCGGCCTCGTCGAGTTTCGCGGTGATCGCGGCGGCGTCGGCGTACAGGTCGGCCGTGCTGCCGATGCTCGGCAGGGTCACCGTGTCGACGGCGAAGCCGCGTGCGCTCAGCTCGGCGGCGAGACGGTCGAACACCCAGGGCCCGGCCCAGGCACCGTGGACCAGAAGGATGCGGGGAGGGGAAGGGGTCATGCGTGCGCTCCTCGGACGGGGACGACCTCGGCGTCGTCTTCGCCAGTGTCCGACGCGCTCGGGCGGGGCGGTATCCGTAGGACTACCGAACGCGGGGCTTCCGGTCCCTTCGACAGGCTCAGGGACCTGGGTTGCGGGCTGGGGCACGTGGGGATGCGGGCTGGGGCACGTGGGGTGCGGGCTGGAGGACGTGGGGTGCGGGCTGGGGACGTGGGGTGCGGCGGAGGTGGCTGAGCTCGTCGAAGCCTCCGGTCCCTTCGACAGGCTCAGGGGGCTCCGGGAGCCTGGGGTGCGCGCTGGAGACCTGGGGTGCGGCGGAGGTGGCTGAGCTCGTCGAAGCCTCCGGGCGCGCTACGGCGCTCTACGGCACGCTCACCAGCGTCGACTGATACCAGGCCGCGATCTGCGCGCGCGAGGTGAAGCCGAGCTTGCCGAGGATGCGTTGCACGTGCGTGTCGACCGTCCGCACGCTCAGCACGAGCCGCTCGGCGATCTCGCGATTGCTGAGGCCCTCGTGCACTCCCGCGGCGACCTCGCTCTCGCGGGCGCTCAGGCCCGCGGCCGGTCGCCCGGGAGCTCCGGCGAAGGCGGCGGCCTCGGCGGGCGACAGTCGTTCGCCGACCGCCGAGAGCCGCTGGAAGGCCTCTTCGCCGAGCCGCTGGCGCACGACCGCGACGCAGCGGTCGTGCTGCGCGAGCATCTGGGGCCCGTGCACGGCGATACCCGAGTCGATGCGGCGCCACCAGGCCCGCGCGGCCCCCAGAAGGACGGCCGTGCGTTCGGTGGGGGAGCGCGCGGCGTCGATCCAGCTCAGCAGCTCCAGCACGAGGCAGTCGCCGACGGGGTCGTCGATCCCCTCCTCCATCGCGAGGGCCTCGCGCGCATGGCGCTCGGCGTCGTCGAGCTCGCCGTCGGCGTAGAGAGCGAGGCCGATCGCCCACAGGGAGAGCGATCGGATCCACCGCTCGCCGATCTCGGTGGCGTGGCGCAGCGCCTCGCGCGCGGGACCGAGAGTGTCGGGGAGCTCGCCCTGCACGAGGGCGACGGTCAGCTGGAACTGCGCGAGCAGCGCCTCTTCGGGTCGGCCGATCGAGCGGGAGAGCCGGATCGACCGGCTCAACTCCTCGCGCGCGAGGTCGCTTTCGCCCGCGAAGAGCGCGCGCGTCCCGCTCAATCGGCGAAGCTCCACCTCGCACTGCTCCTGTTCGGTCGGAGACAGTGACGGCAGGAGCCCCCGCGCTTCGTCGAGATGGGTTCGCGCCTCGTCGAGCGCGCCCTGGAGGACGCAGATCCAGGTCGCCACGAGCAGGGCGGGCGTCCGCCGCGACGCAGAGCCGCCGGCCAGACGCAGGAGGCGGCGGGTCCATCGCCGCCCCTCCGAGAGGAATCCCCCCACCGCCCAGTGGTAGCGGAGGTCGGAAAAGAACTCGAGCGCGATGTCGGTGTCGCTCGCCGCGGCCGTGCGCAGGGCGGCATCCAGTTCGGCGCGGTCGGCACGTTGACCGGCCAGGATCCGCCGCTGAGCCGGCCCGTACCAGTGCGTGCGCGCGAGGCGCGCGAGCCCGCGGTAGTACTCGAGGTGCCGGCGCACGAGATCGGGTTGTTCCCCCGACTCCTCGGCGCGGTCGCGCCCGTAGCCGCGGATCGTCTCGAGGAGGTGGAACCGGCCGGTCTCACGGTCGGCTTCGACGAGCGACTGGTCGATCAACTGCTCGAGGGTCTCGACGGTCGCGGCTTCGTCGCCGCCCGCGACGGCCGCCGCCGCGGGGAGGTCGAAGGGGCCGGCGAACACGCTGAGCGCCGCCCAGAGCGCGCGCTCGGGCGGTGTGCACAGCTCGTGGCTCCAGTCGACGACCGCGCGGAGGGTCCGTTGACGCGAGACCGGGGCCCGGGACCCCGCCCGCAAGAGGGTGAAACGCTGCGACAGGCGACGCGCGAGATCCGCGACCGAGAGGGTGCGCAGGCGCCCGGCGGCGAGCTCGATCGCGAGCGGCAGCCCGTCGAGCGCGCGGCACAGCTGGGCGGCGACGGCGTGGTCGGCGGGGGAGAGCTCGAACCCCGCGTCGGCGGCGCGGGCGCGCGCCACCAGAAGCTCCACGGCTTCGGCGGGCTCGTCTCCCGCGGTCTCCGTCCCCAGCGGGGGTACGGGGAAGACCTGCTCCCCGTCCACGTCGAGACGGCGTCGGCTGGTGGCCACGACCGTCAGGGACGGCAGGGCGTCGAGCAGCTCGTCGACCACGGAGGCGGCGGCGTCGATGACGTGCTCGCAGTTGTCGAGCACGAGGAGGGCGGTCTCATCGCTCAGCACGTCGACCACGAACTCGAGCGGTTCGCGGGCCGACAGGTCACCGAAGGGCAGGGCCTGCGCGATCGCGGCGACCACCCGCCGCGGATCGCTCACCGCGTCGAGACCGACGAAGTAGACGTTCGTCGACGTGCGTCGCGCGTGCGCGTTGGCGAGTCGCACGGCGAGACGTGTCTTGCCCACCCCGCCGACACCGGTGAGCGTGATGAGGCGCGTGCGTTCGAGCGCGTCGGCGAGGGCGTCCAGTTCGCGCCGACGCCCGACGAATTCGCTGCGCGGCTCTCTGATCACGGGGAGCTTCCTTGCGTCCGGGAATTCTCATTATCGGTCGGCGGTCGATTCACCGGAATGCTTTCCGCCCGGATTACGTGATTTCACGGATAGACGGGACCGTCGTCGTCCCCCGAACAATGGCGCCGGGCCCATCGGGGCCTTCGTGCCAACGATGTGTTCAACGACGAACCAGGAGAAAGTCCATGCGCAGAACCGTTCCCGCGGTCGCCACCGCAGCCCTCGTCCTCGCCCTCACCGCCTGTGCGGGAGGGGGATCCGCCGCCCCGGGCAACGCGTCCGGGCCCGTGAAGATCGGCATGGTCGTGCCGCTGACCGGCTTCCTCTCGGCCCTCGGGCAGGGCGACAAAGAGGCGGCCGAGCGCGTCGTCGCCGACCTCAACGCCGCCGGCGGCATCGACGGACGACAGGTCGAACTGACGGTCGTCGACGACAAGGCCGACGTGACCGAGTCGGTCAAGCAGTTCAACCAGTTGGCATCCGACCCCTCGTACTCGGCGATGCTCGCGAGCAGCTTCGTCTCGGCCGCCACCGCCGTGGGCAGCACCGCGCAGTCGGCGAAGATCCCCACGATCGCCCTCGGGCCGGTCGACGCCTTCGCCGACGGCAGCAACCCGTACGCGTTCACGTCGCCGCCGATCCCCGCGGTCTACGCGCGGGCGCTCGTCGACTACTGGGTCAGCCAGGGGGTGAAGACCCTCGCGATCGGCTACACCGGCGGCGACCTCTACGGCGGAAACGGAGACAAGGCCACGGCGGAGTACGCGAAGGAGGCCGGCATCGACGTCGTGCTCGACGAGTCGTACGACCAGACCGCGACCGACTTCACCCCGCTCATCACGAAGGTCGTCTCGGCGAAGCCCGACGCGTTCGTCGTCTGGGGCGCGGGCCCGGCTCCTGTCATCATCACGAAGCAGATCGCGGGCAAGGGCATCGCGACCTACTTCACCGGCGCCGAGGCCTCCGACCTGTACCTCCAGCCCGCGGGAGATGCCGCCGAGGGCGTGAAGGCCGCGGCGACCATCGCCCTGGGTGGTGACGCGCTGCCCGACGGGCCGTACAAGACCAAGGTCATGGCGGTCGCGAAGCCCTGGATGGATGCCAACGACGGGGCCTACCCGCCCGAGTTCGCGTTCGGTGGGGCATCGGGTGTCGAGCTCCTCGCCGCCGCGATCGACGCGGCAGACTCAACCGATCGGCAGAAGATCCGCGACGCTCTCGAGAAGACCGACCTGCTGACCTCGAACGGGCGCTACACCTACAGCCCCACCGACCACATGGGACTCGATGCGACCTCGCTCGCGATCTTCGAGGCGAAGGGCGGCAAATGGGTCCCGACCGAGGCCGCGACGAAGCAGTTCGCGACCGAGCTCCCGCAGTGAGCACGCCCACGCCCACCGGGGTCGGCTCGACGACCCACGGGTCCGTCGAGAACTCCTCCGCCGAGAACACCTCCGCAGGACTCGAGCTGGCGGGCCTCTCCCGCCGGTTCGGCGGGGTCTACGCCAACCGCGACATCTCGTTCCGGGTCGCTCCGGGCGAGCTCCGCGGCGTGATCGGACCGAACGGGGCCGGCAAGTCCACCCTGTTCGGTCTGATCAGCGGACACGTGCGCGCCCAGGAGGGCGTCATCCGCCTCGATGGCGAACGCATCGATCGCCTGCCCCCGCACCGCCGCGCCCGGCGCGGCATCGCGATCGTCTTCCAGGGTGCGCGCCTCTTCCCGGGCATGACCGTGCTCGAGAACGTCGCCGTCGGAGCGCACGCCCGCACCCGTTCGGGGGCTCTCGACGCCGCCGTGCGTTCGCCCCGTCACCGCCGCGAGGAGAGGGAGATCAGGGCGGATGCCGAGGAGGCCCTCGCCCGCGTCGGACTCGCCGACTGGGCGGGTCGGGGCGCTGAGCAGCTCCCGCTCGGGCAGCAGCGTCGGCTGCAGGTCGCGAGAGCTCTGACCGCCCGCCCCCGGGTGCTCCTCCTGGACGAGCCGGCGTCTGGCCTGCGCGCAGACGAGCGCGACGATCTGCGCGGTCTCATCCGCGAGCTGCACGACGACGGCACGACGATCCTGCTCATCGAGCACGACGTGGCGATGGTGACGGCCCTGGCCGACCGGATCTCCGTGCTCGATCTCGGCCGGCTCATCGCCGACGGGACGCCCGAGGAGATCCGCCGCGACCCCGCGGTGATCGCCGCGTATCTCGGAAGCGAGGCCGCCGCATGATGCTCGAGGTCGATGACCTGGTCGTGCGCTATGGCTCGGCGACGGCCCTCGACGGCGTCTCGTTGCGGGTCGATCCGGGCGAGCTCGTCGCGCTCGTCGGACCCAATGGCGCCGGCAAGACCTCGCTCGTCAACGCCGTCAGCGGTCTCGTGCGTCCGGCATCCGGAACCGTCCGTGTCGACGGCACGGTCGCCCAGGTTCCCGAGGGACGTCAGATGTTCGGAGACCTCAGCGTCGACGACAACCTGCGCCTCGGCGCCTGGCGGCGGCGATCTCGGCGGACGGATGCCGTGTACGAGCTGCTGCCCGACCTGCAGCGCCTCCGTCGTCAGCGTGCGGACACGCTCTCGGGCGGTCAGCAGCAGATGGTCGCCGTGGGGCGGGCGCTCATGGCCGAACCCGACCTTCTCGTCGTCGACGAGCTGTCGCTCGGGCTCGCGCCGCTGATCGCCGCCGACCTCGTGCGCCACCTCGCCGCCCTCAACGCCGACCGCGGCACCGCGGTGCTGCTCATCGAGCAGGAGGTGGGCCTTGCGTTCGGCCTCTGCTCTCGCGCGTACGTGCTGGATGCCGGGCGCATCGTCGCCGAAGGGCCGACGGCGCAGCTCGCCGCCGCCCCCGCCGTGCGCGCCGCGTATCTCGGCGGCTTCGACGAACAGGAGAACCTCTCGTGAATCACCCGCCCAGCACGGGGGAGCGGGCCGTCCCCGCCCCGTTCTCCTCCCCGATCACACGTCAGGATGTGATCTCGTGAGCGATCTCGCCACCTACCTGCTCAGCGGTCTCGCCCTCGCGGGGTCGTTCGCTCTCGTCGGCAGCGGCATCGTCGTCGTCTACCGCGTGACCCACGTGCTGAACTTCGCGCAGGGCTCGTTCGTCGTCTTCGGTGCGTTCCTCTCGCAGACCTTCCGTCAGCTCGGGCTCCCGCCCGGACTCTCCGAGCTCGCGGCGGTTGTCGTCGTCGGTCTCATCGGCTTCGTCGTGGGGGCCGTCGCGATCGGCAAGCCCGGCACGCACCCGATGACGTCGCTGCTGATCACGCTGGGGATGTCGCTGGTCGCCGCTGCCGTCATCATCGCCGTCTGGGGGCAGAACCCCGTCTCGCCCGCGGGGATCTCGGGCACTGTCCGGCTGTTCGGTGCCGAGATCGAGACGCAGCGGCTGCTGACCCTCGCGGTGGCCGTCGTGACGCTCGCCGCGATGAGTCTGCTGTTCACGCGCACCGACATCGGTCGCGCGCTCACGGCCGCGGCATCCAATCCCCGGGCGGCCCGACTCGTCGGGATCGACACCCGCGTGATGGGCCTGCTGTCGTTCACGATCGCGGGAGTGCTCGGCGGTCTCGCCGGGGTGCTGATCGCGCCCACCACGGCGGTGTCGGTGACCTCCGACCTGCCGTTCGTGCTCAGCGCGCTCGCCGCCGCCGTGTTCGGGGGGCTCCGGAGCCCGTGGATGACGTTCGTCGGCGCCCTCGTCCTGGGGGTGACCGGGCAGCTCGTCGCGGGCTACGCGAACGGCTCGTACCAGACCCAGATCGCGCTCATCATGATGCTCGTCATCATGATCGCGCGGTCGCGTTCCTTCACCGCCGAGGAGGCGAAATGACCCGCATCGTCATCGCGATGGCCGCGATCGCCGCCGCCATCGCCCCGCTGCTGCTGACCGACCAGACGTTCTTCGTGCAGACCGCGCTGACCGCGCTCGTCGTCACGGGGCTGTCTCTGTTCATGGGCTACGCCGGTCAGGCCTCGCTCGGCCAGGGCGCTTTCGTCGCCGTGGGCGGACTCACCGTCGCGGTCGGGACGGTGACCCTCGGCATCCCGCCCCTCGTCGCGCTCGTCGCCGCTCCCGTGCTCGGGGCGCTCGTCGCCGCTCTCGTGGGCTGGCCACTGCTGCGGTTGCGCGGGCACTACCTCGCGTTCGGCTCGCTCGCGGTGCTGCTGATCATCCAGACGGTCATGGCCACAGCGCCCCTGTTCGGCGCGGGCGTCGGGATCTTCGGCATCCCTCCGCTCTCGGTCGGGGGTCTCGTCGTCACCGATCAGCGCGTGTACTCGTACGTCGCGCTGGCCGCGCTCGCCGCGGCGCTGCTGGTCTGCCACAACCTCGTCCGGTCGCGCTTCGGTCGGGGGATCCGTGCGCTCGCCGGGAGCGAGTCGGCGGCCGCGTCGAGCGGGGTGCCGATCCTGCGCAGCAAGCTCACCGTGTTCGCGGTGGCGGGCGGATTCGCGGGGTTCGCGGGGGCGCTGGGAGCGTTCTTCACCCCGTACGTCAGCCAGGACACCTACCCGCCGTTCGTCTCGTTCGGGTACGTCGTGATGGCGGTCGTGGGAGGTCTCGGGTCGGTGTGGGGCGGGGTCGTGGGGACCCTCGCGCTGAGTCTGTGGCTGCAGGTGCTGAGCGCGCTGAGCGCGACGCCCGGGATGCCGGCGGCGGCCGGGCCGATCCTGCAGTACGCCGGGTACGGGATCGTGCTGGTGGTCTTCCTGCTGTTCGTGCCGCGGGGGATCGTGCCGACGCTCGCGGGGCTGCGGGCGCGGCGCCACGGGGTACCGGCGGGAGCGCGGGCTCCCCTCACCCCAACCGCTGTAGCATCCGCGCCGCGAGGAACCGCGCACGACCGCGCGGGGTGAGCGGGTCGTAGCCGAGCTGCCGGGTCCAGCTCTCGTGCCGGGACTGCAGGCTGCTGTGGTGCAGCGAGAGCCGGGTCGCCGCGGCGCGGATGCTCTCGCTGTCGACGACCACATCGAGCGCCTCGAGCGTCCGGGCGTCGAGGGCGTCGAGCGCGGCGAGATCCGGATGCCGTGGACCCGACGGATGGAACGCGCGGGCGAGCTCGACGAGAACGCCGAGCTCGCCCGCATCGACCACGCGATGCCTGTCGTCGGCCAGCCGCAGGGCGAGGCGGGCGTCGGCGCAGGCGCGGGGGAGGTCGTCGAGATCGCGCGCGACACTCGTGCCCACGGGCCCCTCGGGCGGGACGACCTCGCCGAGGCCGATCCAGACCGCGCCCTCCGCGGTGGCGAGCACGGTGGAGGCCGTGGTCACGTGCCGCGAGTGGGGCGGCGCGGCCACGACGCGGACCTCCCCGTCGAGGCGGAGGCGATGCGCGGCCGCTTCGCGATCCACGCGCGAGACGCCGGCGTCGATCACACGCTCGACCGCGCCGGTGGTCGGGTCGGCGCGGGCGGTGATGATCGCGAGGGCGACCTGCGCGCGATCGACGATCATCGCGTCGTTGACGGCCGACCCGGTGTCGCGCTGGAGCCAGACGCACGGGGCGTCCGTGTCCGACAGGGACGCGGGCGGGGTCGGGGTGATCCGCGCGCCGTCGGCGTCGATGCCGAGCAGGCGACCGCGCACGCGGGCTCCCGCGGTCGTCCCGCCGAGGATCGCGGCCGCCCGGACCACCGACTCCACGCCCGCGCCGCCGGCGATGAGGGAGTCGAAGTAGTCGATGATCTTCACCGACTCGCTCGCCGCGGGATCGAGGACTCTCAGGCGTCCCGCGAGTTCCTGCATGGCGTCACTCCTTCGTCCCGCGCGGCCGTGTCGCACACAGCATAGGGCGGGGGATCGCCCCGCCGCCCGCGCGTCCGCCTCACCCCAGCAGCCGACGGATCCACCGGTCCCGCGCCTCGACGGCGTCGTGGGAGAGGGCCGCCTGCGGGGCGAATCCCTCGAAGGCGTGGAAGCCCCCGGGCCAGACGTGCAGTTCGGCCCGGCCTCCCGCCGCCCAGATGGCCGACGCATAGGCGACGTCCTCGTCGCGGAACACCTCCGCGCTGCCGCAGTCGATGAACGCGGGAGGGAGGTCCGACAGGTCGGTCGCCCGTGCGGGAGCCGCGTAGATCGACACCCCGTCGGTGCCGCGACGCTCGCCGAGGAGCGCGTTCCACCCGAGCAGGTTGCTCGCGCGATCCCACACGCCCACGCCCTGGATCTGATGCGTCGAGACGGTCGCGTCGCGGTCGTCGAGCATCGGATACATCAGCATCTGGCCGATGAGGTGGGGTCCCCGCCGGTCGCGCGCGAGCAGGGCGACCCCCGCTGCGAGCCCGCCGCCGGCGCTGCCGCCCGCGATGAGGAGCCGCTCGTGCTCGATGCCGAGCTCCTCCGCGTGCGCGGCCGTCCAGACGAGTCCCGCATAGCAGTCCTCGACCGGATACGGGTCGGGGAACTCGGGTGCCAGTCGGTACTCGACGGTCACCATGACGGCGTTGTAGCGGTGCAGCCATTCGGCGAAGCCCTCGACGCCGGTGAAACGATCGCCGAAGATCATGCCGCCGCCGTGCGTGTGGAAGATCCCGGGGCCGTGTCCGGTGCGTCCTTTCGCCTCGACGATCGAGACGACGATCTCCGCGCCCTCGTAGCCGGGGATAGTCACGTCGCGGGACTGCAGGTCGGCGGTGTCGAGGATCTCGTCGCGGGTCGGCATCCCCGGCACGCTCGCCGAGCGCATCACCGGCACCATCTCGGCGGTCAGCGTCGGGGGCACCATCTGCGAGATCACCCCCAGCATCGTCTCGAGTTCGGGATCGAAGGGAGGGCGGTTCGGGATGCCGTCGACGGCGAGGGTGGCCAGGTGGCCGTCGGTGGCAGTGATGACGCCGGCAGCCGATTCCTCGGGATGCGATTCGCGGGTCATGATGACTCCTTCGTCGGGGACGCCTCGTCGCGTCCGTCTCGATTGTGCGCGCGGCGGTGCGCCCGGTGCCCCGCCACGCGGCGGAAGATCACCGGGGGCGGGCCGACAGGTGG
The DNA here is from genome assembly GCF_029222405.1 of Microbacterium sp. Kw_RZR3. Lineage (NCBI taxonomy): Bacteria > Bacillati > Actinomycetota > Actinomycetes > Micrococcales > Microbacteriaceae > Microbacterium > Microbacterium sp. Kw_RZR3. Next base: position 34,622 of record NZ_JARHXC010000221.1, read on the forward strand.
CGGGTATGCGGGTGTCCGGATGCCGAGCGCCGCCGGTGAGTCCCCGGCCCGCCCGTACGCGCCCCGCCCGCACGCGCCCCGCCCGTACGCGCCCCGCCCGCACGCGCCCCGCCCGTACGCGCCCCGCCCGTACGCGCCCCGCCCGCACGCGCCCCGCCCGTACGCGCCCCGGCCGCACGTGCCGTCCCGGCCCGCCCGCACGCCCCGCCCCGATGCGCCCCCGGGGCGCCCGCGATCACCGGCGGACTCCCGACCCACGGCATCCCGCTCAGTCGCTCGCCTTCTCGATCCCGCGCGTGCGGATCTCTTCGAGGTCGAGGTTGGCGAGGATCTTCCGCGCGACGAGGTCGTCGATCGTGCCTTCGCGTCGCAGCCGCAGGAGCACCTCTCGCTTGCGGTCGAGGATCGCCAGGCGCAGCCGGGTCGCCTCCTTGTGCCGGATGAGCGGGGAGCGCTGGGTCACGTCGATGTCGTCGCTCACGGCGATCATCTCGAGCCCGCCGAGGGTGCGTCGCCCTTCGTCGTCGGTGCCGGCGGGAGGAACCGGTCCCATCGTCGACGAGGTCGAACCGCCGCCGTCGTCGTCGACCGAGGAGTCGAGAGAGGCGTCGAGCTCGGCCAGATCGCGCTCCTCGATCGCGCGCTGGCGGGCGACGGCGCGGGCGTTGGCGAGCTCGAGGCGCTCGTATCCCTCGCGGCGAGCGCGGTCACGCACCCGATCGCTGATGCCGTGCTCGACGGCGAGGTCGTCGAGGGCGGCGAGCGCCGCTCCCGAGATCGCGCGCTCGGCGAGCTCGTACTCTTCGATCGCGGCATCGTCGTTCGGGAGCTTCGCCCAGCGGATGACCACGGGAAGCAGGGGCCCCTGCACAAGGAGTGTGAGGACGATGACCCCCGCCGTGACGAACACCACCGCGTCGCGTCCGGCGACCGGCGCGCCGCTCTCGGTCGTGATGGGCACCGAGAGTGCGATCGCGAGCGAGACGGCGCCACGGAAGCCGGCGACGGTGCTGACCATCCGGGAACGGTGTCGGAGCGAACGCGTCGACCCGGCCGCGGGGCGCGAGAAGGGGCTGAACAGCCACTGGAACAGATAGCGCACGAGGAAGAGCGCGATCCAGGCCGCCACCGTGATCAGCGACAGGATGCCGATCTCGGAGGGCGAGATCTCGTGCAGGACGAGCTGGACCTCGAGGCCGATCAACACGAACAGCGCACCGTTGAGCAGGTAGACGCCGAAGGGCCACGTGGCATCCGCGGCTCGACGAGACATCGCCGTGGTGATCCGGGGCGAGACCCAGGCCACGATGAGGCCCGCGAAGACGACCGCGAGCACCCCGGACGCGTCGATCAGCTCCGCGACCAGGAACGACACGAACGGCACGAGCAGCATCGTGAGGTTGATGGTGAGAGTGGACTGCATGCGCCGCAGGGCGAAGTAGGCCAGAGCGGCGACGGCGATGCCCGCGGCCGCGCCGCCGAGGTACGACAGCAGCACCATTCCGGTGATCGACCACGGGGTGACCTGGCCGCCGAGCAGCAGTGACACCGCGATCGCGTACAGGACGAGGGCCGTGCCGTCATTGGTGAGGCTCTCGGCCTTCAGCTTCATGAAGGTCTTCTGAGGGAGCAGCCGCCCGAGGGCGGCGACCGCCGTCGCGTCGGGCGGCGCGACCGCCGCGCCGATGACGAGCGCGGCCTCCCACGGCACGCCCATCCAGGTCGCGACACCCGCGACGGCGAAGGCGGATGCCACCACCAGCAGCGTGCTCATCGGGATGATGTACCGCAACGATCGGCGAACCGAGCGCAGTGACGTGGTCCACGCCTCGCGGAACAGCATGACGGGAAGGAAGAGCAGCAGCACGGTCTCGGGCGGGAGCTCGATCGCGCGCAGCTCGGGGATGAACCCCAGCGCGAGCCCGATGACGAGGAGGACGAGCGGCGTCGCCACCCGTAGACGCGGCGCGAGGATCGTCCCCACCAGCATCGCGAGTCCGAGCAGGACCGTGACCTCGAGTCCTTGCATTGTTACCGCCTTCCGCCGTGCCCTTCAGCAGACAGCGTAGAGAGGGGCCAGGACATTCCCGTCGCTCTTTTCGCGAGCTGCGGACAGCATCGCGTCCGGGCCTCCTGTGCAGGACGGGACGGGGCCCGCGTGCAGAAGATTTCCCGTCACCGCCCACGAAGGCGTTCTCCCCGCGGACGCTCGGTGACGTCCACGGCCGTTTCGGAGACGCCCTCAGGAGACCTCCCGCGACAGCGACGCCCCGTACGCCCGCCATGCCTCGCCGAGCCGTTGCAGGCCGGCCTCGAGCACGTGCGCTTCCGGGGTCACCGGGAGGCGGATGTGGTCGTCGGCATCCATATCCGAGGTGAACTGCGCCGATCCCGCGACCGAGACCCCGAACCCGGCCGCGTGGCGGGAGAAGGCCGCCGCGGAGCCCGCGGGCAGCTGCGCCCAGATGCACAGTCCGCCGCGCGGAGGTCGCCACCGCCAGTCGGGGAGATGCGCCTGGAGCAGCCGCCCCGTCGTGACGGCGGCGTCACGGTGCACCGTCGCGACGTCGCGGCGCAGGGCGGGAGCCTCGGCGAGCAGGTCGAGGGCCAGCATCTGCGCGGGAACACTGGTCGAGAGATCGGTGCTCTGGCGGAGGCCGCGCAGTCGCCGCACGAGCACCGGGTCTGCGCGCAGCCATCCGACCCGCAGCCCCTCCCACGCCCACTTCGACAGTGATTCGACGACGATGATCGGTGCGTCGGGCCGGAGGGCCGCCAGCGACGGCGGCGTGATGCCGTCGAACGACACGTGCGCGAGCACCCGGTCCTCGACCACGGTCACGCCGTGATCGGCGGCGAGGTCGGCGATCCGCTGACGGACGGCCGGACTCGTCTGCATCCCGGTCGGGTTGTGGTTGTGGGGGTTCAGGGCGATGAGCACGGGGCGACGCACCACGATCGCCATCTCGAGCGCCTCGACGTCGATCCCGTCGGGAGTGAGCCGGATGCCGTGGACGTGGCCGCCGCGTCGGCGCACGGCATCCGTGAGTCCGGGCCAGGCGACCTCCTCGGTGAGCACGGTGTCGCCGGGGGAGACGACCTCGTCGACGAGCAGGCTGAGGGCCTGTTGTCCCCCGTGCGTCACGAGCACCTGCGCCGGCGTCGTCGGGGTTCCGTCCTCGGTCATCGCGAGGGCCATCGCGGCGCGAAGATCCGGGAGTCCCGCGGGGTCGGCCTCGACGGTCGTGGCGTCGAGCACGGGTCGATGACGCTGGACGATGCCGACCGCGCGCGGCGAGATCGCGGGCACCGCACGCAGCAGGTTGATACTCGACGGCAGGGTCGCGTAGAGCGCCTCGCCGCGCCCGGCTGCTTGGCGCGCGGCGAGGGGAGCGGCGCCGGCGACGCGCGTTCCGCTGCCCTGGCGACGATCGAGGATGCCCTCGTCGTACAGGCGCGCGTACGCACTGACCACGGTTCCGCGTGAGACGGCGACGGTGGCGGCGAGCGTCCGCTCGGACGGAAGGCGGTCGCCGCCGCGCAGCTCTCCCTCGCGGACCAGACGGGCGATCGCCTCGGCGAGGCTGGCGCTCAGGGTCGCGTCGGTCGTCGCCCAGCGCCCGATCCGAACCGCCAGGCGCTCCGCCGAGACGATGGCTGTGCGATGGTCCACCAGGCCGGAAGTGGCTCTGTCATCGAGGGTCATAAACCCCGATTGTGGGCCAATGACCCGCTTCGACTCTCCCGAATCCGCTTTTGTCAGTCCACTGAGTCCGGATTGGACCATCGCCGACGTGCTCGAGTGGATCGCCGCGTCGGACGACCGCTGCCACGACGAGCGTCTCCTCGGGATTCTGGATGCCGTGGACCGGGCGCTTCACCCCTCTTCGGCTCGCGCGGCGACTCGCGTCGTCGTGCACGTGCGGGCGCTGGCCGCGCGGGTGGCGGCGGAGCCGAGCGTGGGGGAGCGGGTGCTGGGCGAGGTGCTCGCGGTTCGCGACCGTGAGACGCCTGCCGTGGCCGAGGGGGAGGTTCTCGTTCCCGCGTGAGGCGCGCGGGCGACGCGCCGGCACGGGCTCCCGTCTAGGTGGACGCCGGCGGGGTGCGGCGCCTCGGCAGGATCTTCGTGAAAAGCACGAAGAAGAACGCCCAGAGCAGGATGCCGGTCCCGAGGAACACCGCGACCACGCCGAGGTAGTGCCACCCGGTGTCGAGCGGGAACCACCCGCTCAGCAGCAGCGCGGGCAGCACCGTCACGGTCATGACCACGAAATGCACGAGTGTCTGCGTGCGCATGCTCCACGCCTCGACCTGGTAGATCACGGACGCCCCCGACACGGCGGCCGCGATGACGCCGACCGCGAGCGTCGCGCGTCCGTCGTCGGGCTTTCCCTGGGCGAGGAGCGCGATGCCGATCGCGCTCATGATGACGAGGGGGATACCCGCTCGGAGGAGCACAGCGCCGAGCAGTTTCATGGGGCCAGCTGAGGGAACGAGGGATCCGGCCCCGCGGTGGGAGCCCCGCGCGGCGCGGTGTGACCGGGGTGGGGTGTGTCAGCGGCATCGATGTTCGGTGTCGGTGCGGCGTGGGTGGTGGGGTTTGGCTTGTTGTCGGCATCCGCTTCGTGCGTGATGCTCGGAGCGCGAGCCGTCGGCATCCGCTCCTTCGACGACCTCGGGCGCGCTCGAATCCGGGCGCCCGGCCGATGTCGGACCCCCTCGCTAGCGTTGCATCATGGACGTCACGGCACCCGCAAACGACCGGCCGAGCTCGGTCGTCTCGCCGTGGGGCGTGCCGTGGCCGAGCGACGACGACCTGCTCGCCGACGCTCACTCCGCGTGGGCGATCGAACAGGGTCTGTTCGATCCTGATCCCTTTTCCGGTGCGGTCCGGACCACAGGATCGGGCGACCTCGACGGTCTCGACCGCGGATCGGACGCGGGGCGGGACGACCTCAGCCCCACCGAGCTCCTCGACGAACTGAAGCGCCAGGCCCGCCAACGCCACCGCGCTACGGCCGCGGAGTACCGTCTGATCGCCACGCTCTTGCGAGCGGCGCGGGAAGACCCCGTTCCATGGGTCGGCGCCGATCCGACGCTCGACCTCGAGTGGAGCGACCCCCGGCGACGCACGGTCGCCGCTGTGCGACGCGACCGGCGCGACATGGCAGAGCGTGCCGTCGTCGCCGAGATCGCGACGCGCCTCCGGTTGTCCGAGCAGACCGTTCGCACGCGAGCGGCCCACGCCGAAATGCTGAAGACCCGGTGCCCCGAGGTGTGGAGCGCCTTTTCAGACGGCCTGCTTTCCGAGCGACACGCGGTTGAGGCGGCCCGGTTGGCGACGTCGCTGCCCGCAGAACCCTGCGACGCGTCGTCGACCGGCGCTGATGTGCAGGTTCCGGATGCCGAGGGCCCGGGCGATCCGTTGCACCAAGGCGACCGTTTCTCCAGCGACGGTGCACCCCCTGGCGGAGATCCTGGTGACGGAGGTGCAGGTGACGGGCTCCTCGAAGGCGTCACGATGCTCCCCGACGAGACCGCGGACGCGGCCGACGGCACCACGTCGACCCCGCCCGAGCATCACGAATCGTGGCGCGCGTTCGACGAGGGCGCTCTCGATCGTGCGCTCCGGCTTCCGCCCGCGCGCTTCACGGCTGCGGCTCGAGCGCTTCGAGAGCGGGTGCACAGCGAGTCGATCGAGGCACGTCATCGCCGGGCGGCTCGCGATCGCGGGGTGTGGGTGAGCCCCGAGCTCGACGGTATGGCGACCTTGACCGCTCTTCTTCCCGCGGATCGTGCCTACGACGCTCTGACGCGTGTCGACCGTATCGCGCGTCACCTTCGCGTCGCGCCCGACGAAGAGCGCACTCTCGCGCAGCTGCGCGCGGACGCTGTCGCGGATCTGCTCACGGCCGGTGCCCCGACCACGGCGGGTGCCCCGTCTGCCGGTGGTTCTCTGTCCGCCGGTGGTTCTGCGCCTGCCGCGGACGCTCCCACGGTCTCCCGCATCTCGACACCCAGCGCAGTTCGCTCCGCGTCCGTCCACGGCTCACCGACGACGACGTTCCCACCCATCGCGCGCCCGGATCGTCGGCCCGGCGTCGTCGTGACCGTTCCCGCGCTCACGCTGCTCGGCGCGGGCGCCGAGCCCGCGACGCTCGACGGCTACGGCCCGATCGACCTCGACACCCCTCGTCGCCTCGCCGGCGAGGCGAGCTCGTGGGTACGCGTTCTCACCCACCCGCTCACGGGTGCACCGGTCGCGCTCGACCGATCGACGTATCGCGTTCCCACCGCGTTGCGGAGATGGTTGGGCGTCACCTCGCCGACGTGTGTGTTCCCCGGGTGCGGTCGGCCCGCTCGCGACTGCGACCTCGATCACCTGACCGCGTGGAGCGAGGGCGGCGCGACCGACGACGAGAATCTCGCCCCCGAGTGCCGACATCACCATCGTCTGCGGCACGAGTCGCGGTGGGCCCCGTCCCGCGACCCCGACACGGGCGAGATGCGGTGGACGTCTCCGCTGGGTGCCGAGGTCGCCGAAGACCCGCCGCCCTTCTGATGGTCCGATGCGTGCAAGTGGGCCGACGGCATCCCGTAGGACGAGGGCTGGTTCTGAGGTCCTTCGCCTTGCCACCCGGCGGCGAGAGAACAGTAATTCGGACCTTAAATCGCCACGTTTGCTCGCCTCGTCGACTCCTCAGCGCGCTGACGTTCCACGCGGCGGTATCACGCCGACGCGTGCCCGGTTGCCGGTCGACATAGAGAACGCCGTCATTCCTCGCTTGTTGATGCGGGAGCGAGCGAGTCAGGCCTCGCCGTCACGCACATGACTGCAGCCATCGGGTGCCTTCCGTCGCCCGAGGGTGGAGCCTCCAGAAAGACGAAGCCAAACCCGTTCGCTCAGGCTCTCCCAAATGCTTGTTACGAACGTGACGGGCCGTTGGTCAGGGCCTCAATGGCGTAGTCCCAGGGGATTCTCTCTTGCTCGAGTCGGACGTTGCCGGCGCTGCTGAGAATGCGTAGTGTCGAGCTCTCGTCGGGGGTAAGGAGCGAGAGAACCGAGACGTTCGGTTCGGCATCGGAACCCCACATGTCCTGGTGAGCCAGCAGGGTGTCGGTGTCCATCAGTATCGACGTCGCTGTCACCCCGTGCGCACGTAGCCGATGCAAAATGGCGAACCCGTGCGAATCGAGGTCACCCCAGTACGTCACCGTGCGAGCCCACGGTAGGTGGGCGACGGGCTCGACACGGTGGCCCCCGCCGTGAAGGACGACCGCGCCGGCGACGGGCGGCATCGCCAGCACCGTCGCCAGGTTCTCGAACACGAAGATCCGTTCGGGCCGGAGATCGAGCTTGGCGAGATCACTGACCGGAGCCGAGACATCGGTGAGTCCGCCGACGGCGAGCGTGGGGTCGAGAACTCTCATGCGCACGAGTGGCTCCGGCTCGTGCAGACCGAGTCCGCTCTCCCCGGTTCCGGAGCGGTGGAGCGCTTCGAGAAGCGATCGGCGCCTCTCGATCCATTTCGTATGAATGCCTCGGATCGGCAGTTCCCGTACGCGTCGTCCGGACACGGGATGCAGGCGCAGCCACGTCACGACATCCGTCAACCGCGCGAAGTCTGCGTCGTCCAGCGAATCGATGTCGCGTGCGTGTGACCTGAGTGTCGAGGCGGACGCGGATCCGACGAGATCACGCAGTACTCCGAGACGCCCGGACAGTCGTGTCCAGTCGCTCTTCCTCCCAGCGAACATCGCGATCGCGCTCGGTCCTTCGACCCGAAGCCGATCAGGAACCGACTGTGAGCCCACGCGCGACCATACGCGCGTGCTCCACGACACGGTGACCGTCGACGACCTCTCGCATTGCCGCCAGTCGTCTACCCAGAGCCGCGCTGAATCGAGATCGGCGAGCGCGGCCCGCTCGGTCGGCGGATGCAACGGCATGTCGAGAACGACGTCGGCGCGCCCGGTCGCTGCCCAGTCGCGCGCGTCACGGTCGTACAGTCGGCGAGCTCGATCGCGGGCACCGGATACCGACACGGGAGAGGTCATGGCCGGTCACCCTCTTTGGCGATGGCCGTCCCGCCCTGGGGGGCCTCGTTGAAGACGACATTCGCCAGGCGTGTGCTGTTGCGTTCCGGATTCGAGACGGCGGTGATCGCCCCGACGTATGGTTCGAGCGTCTGCAGAAGCTTCTGCGGAGTCGCGAGAATCATATGGAAGCCGAACGCGCGGAAAACATTCATCGCATTGCGGGTGTACCGGCTGTCGGCTTTGTCGAAGGCCTCATCGAGAACGATCGAGCCGAATCGCGGAACATCGGACTCGTCGTCCGTGAGCTGATACCGAAGGGCCGCAGCGAGGCAGAAGATGACGAGCTTCTGCCTCTGCCCGCCGGAGAGCCCCTCCGCAGAGTCGTACACACGAACGACGCGACCAGTCGGATCTTTCTCGCGGGCGAGGAAGGAGACGTGCAACCGGGTGTCCAGCACCCGGGCACGCCAGTCGAGGTCCACGCGGTCCTTGGAACCGAGGCGACCGATCACACGCTGCAGAACGGCGAATCGCTCCTCGGCTCCCGTGGTCGACTCGTCGGCCCAGTTGCCCTCGACGACGCGGCGAAGATCGGCGAGGAACTCCTCGACCTCGGGTGTGCGACTCGTTCGCACGTCGATCTCGAGAAAACGGTCGGTTCCCTCGAAGGGAGAGCGTCCGAGGGAGGCATTGACGGGGAGGGTCCGCTCCCGCACGAGTCCCGGCGCATCGCGGAGATCAGCGAGAAGGTGAGCGACGACATCACGGGTTCTCTCGCGGAGCAGACGCCGGAACTCGCCTTCCTTCTCGGGCAGTCCGCGGGCGAGAATCCCTTCCAGAAGTTCCCGGTAGCCGTACCGATCACCGATCTCGGTCGTGAGCTCCGCGGCCGCTGCAGCCCACTTCGCGTGAAACTGGGCCGCCCGCCCGGCGAAGGATGCCGCCGCATCGCTCTCGCGTCGCGTCGCGGCGTCCTTCTCTCGAGCGAGTGCGGTCTGCACAGCGCGGGCGACCTCATCAATCGTGTCCAGCGTGAGCGATCGCCGCGCCGCTCGAAACCGCTCGTCGAGAACGCCGGTTGACTTCTCGTCTACGGGTGGAGGAGACGAGCGTTCGAGATCGGCGAGCTGGCCCTCCAGCCGATCGAGCGCATCGCGCGCGCTGCCCTCGGCGCGGAGCAGCCTTTCGAACTCGGCCGTCGCCGTCTCGAGTCGCGCCGCTTCTCGATCTCGCGTCTCCTGCGCCGCGCTCAGCGAGGACGAGGCCGCCGTCAGGGCGTCGAGCTCCGCCCGGCGAGCAGCCGCGAGCGCGGCAGCTCCCGCGACATCGATGTGTTCCCACGCGTGGCCGCTCACTCGGCGGAAGACCTCGCGTCGAGCGAGAGCGGCCTCACGCGCGGCGTCGGCGCGAGCGTCTGCGGCTGTCGCCGTCTTCATCGCCTCTGTCGCGTCGCGGCGCTGGCTCAGCAGCGCATCGAGCCGTGCCTCGGTGTCTCCGCCGAGCACCCAGCGCGCGGGATCGTCGACGGAGGAGCGATCGTCTTTCTCATACCGACGAGACGAGCGTTTGAGTAGACCGACGATGGTCACACCGAGCTGCACGCCGTCGAGATCGTCGGGGTGGTCGACGCACGCGTAGTCGAAGTCGGTGACGATGCGGCGGAGCACGAAGGTGCGAAACGCGGTGTCAGCGACGACGACTCGGTGGACGAGCGACCTCGGTTCCCGCGGACGGCGGGGTTCCTCGACGGACGGCGGTACGGCTTCGATGACGAGACGCACGCCGAGGTACCTCGTGTTCACCGCTCGTCGCACCTCGGCCAGCCGTTCGTCGCCGACGAGCATCGTGGTCGCAACTGGCGCCAGGGCGCGTTCGATGGCGCCGCGCCAGGCCGCGTGCTCGGGCGCCACTGACACGAGCTCAGCCACGAACGGCAGACTCGACTCGGGCACCCCGAGCGTGTGCGCGAGATATCTGCGCGCGCCGAGAAGCCGGGGGTCGATATTGCTGCGATTCTCGCGGAGTGCGGCGAGCTGGTCGTCGATCCGGGCGAGCGCTTTACGTGCCTCGCTGGCGGCATCCCGAACCTCGTGCGCGACCGCGGGGATGTTGTGATCGGCTTCGCTCGCGGCGACCGAGATCAGTTCGGCGAACTGCCCCGCGTCTTCGGGAACCGGAGCGCCGATCTGCGCGAGGTCGCTTTCGAGGAGCGAACGTTGACGCTCCACGGTTCGTTCGTGGTGAATCGCAGCGTCAAGGCGCATCTGAAGCACCTCGACCCGAGTCCCCCCTTCCTCGCGCACACGTGCGTCAGCGGAAGCCAGGGCATCGGCCGCGAGGTCGCGCTCCCTCTTGGCGTCCCCGAGGGATGCAACGACACGCGCCAGACCCGCGCGCGCGGGTCCCAGAGCCTCGCGAGCAAGCCGGAGCTTGAGCGCGGAGGTGTGCGGTTCGACGGCGTCGAGCAGACCCACCGCGCGGGCGACCTCCGCCGATGCGGAGTCGTACGCGGTGATGGTCTCGTCAATGCGGCGCAGTGCATCCGCCTGTCGGCGAAGATCGACGACGTGCGCGTGCGCTCGATCAAGTTCGACGAACTGTTCGACCGCATTGTCGGCGCGAGCGAATGTCTCTGGCGCATCCAACATGAATCCGCGGAAGAGGGCATCCAGCGTGCCGAGGTTCTTGGCTGACTGGGTCTTGTGGAGAAGGTGCAACGTGGCGTCGCTGCGAAAGCCGAACTGCCGCACGATGCGATCGTGGAAGCGCCCATGCCGCCCACCCGTCGTGATGAGCGCTTCGGGGAACGCTTTCGCCATGCGTCGTGCATCGATTCCTGCTTCGACGTGCGGCTTCAGCGCCATGAGGTCGACATCGTCACGTATGAAGAGTCGAGCGTCTTTGAGAGCCCCCGCTTCAATTCTCGCACCCGGCGCGTGGAACACACGTGCGAGGGTGACAGGGTCGCTGGCGGGGTTCTCGTATCGGAGCAGGATGCCGCTCCAGGTGGCGCGCGGCCGGAGGTAGGTGGTGGTGGCGCGATCCGCGCTGTCGTGTGCTTCCTTCGTCCACGCTCCGCGAACGTAGCTCATGAGACTGCGGTCGCTCAGACGAGAGTTCCCGTCTTGGGCGGCAGCGTTCAGCCGGAGCCATTTGTCGGGGGTGAGCACGGTGGCAATGGCATCCAGCAACGACGACTTTCCCGATCCTGACGCGCCGGTGAAGAGATGTCCTCGGCGCGCGACGTCGATCGTGACGAATCCGCGAAGGGTGCCCCAGTTGACGAGTTCGACGCGTGACAAGCGCCATTGATCGGTCGGTTCCGTATCTTCGGCTATCTCGTCGGGGAAGGTCATCGTCGTCACTCGTCTGTCTCCTCAGCCTCATCGACAGCGTCGCCGGACTCGATGTCGTCCCGGTCGGGTTGGCTGATGGTTGAGCCGTCTTCGTCCGCGATCCGTTGGTACTCTGCCGTGATGGCGCGAACCTGATCGGCATCGACGATCAGTCGGAGCACCGGTGAGATCTCGGCTCGGTCGGTGCCGACCGGATGCAGCACGCGCAGCTTGTTCTGCATCTTGTGCCACGACGAGTTGAGTCGGCTGAGGAAGTCTTTCTCGTCCCGGTCGGGTGTGCGATACACCGTCAACTGTTCGAAGATCTCGCTCTGCCCGACGATGACTCGTCCTCGGCCCTCTTCGCTCAGCAGCGTTTGTCGGAGTATCAGCAGCATCGCCGTGTCGAGAAAGGTGAGCCGCTCCGACCGGACGGCCTTCGGAGCGTCTTCGGCGGGTGCGTTGCGCACGAAGGCGAACTCGTTGTCGCGGTCGATGACGAGTTCGAGGAACAGTTCGGCAACGCGAGAACGCAACACGCTCTCATCGCTGAGAAGGACGGACCAGAGCTGCGGTTCTCGGGCGCCGGAGAGGTACGGGCCGCGGATCAGCCGAAGGAGCACCCGCCGGGTGCGCTCGGGCAACTCACCGGGGTCGCCTGGCCACACCTCCACGGACGGCGCCGTCTCGGCGGCGTCTTCGATGTCCGTTGTGCTCATACGAGCCTCCCTGTGAATCGATGCGTCGCGACGACGGCTGTGCGGTCCACTCCGTCGAGGCCGCGCCACGTGAGCGCCTCATAGGTCTTGTCGACGGTTCCCTGCTCGGCGGCGAGAGAAAGGAGGCCGACCACGCTCCCGACGCCTTGCGAGGCGGGAAAGCGCGCGAGAACCTGGGCGACGGTGCAGGAATCGCTCTCTGCCAGCACGTCGTTGACGTGACGTGTCAGCTCGTCGAAGTCGATCTCGGTCTCGCGGGCGAGCGCGCGCAACTCCTCGAGGTCGGCGATCTCGGCCGAGTGGTGCTCGATGACGTCGATGGCAGTGAACTCGGCCGGATCGTGAAGATCGACGGTCGCGGCGCTCGACAGCGTGACGGCCGACAGATCGAGGTGCAAGCGCGTGTGATGCCACGGCTTGATCCCAGCGGACGCGGCGACGCCGGCGTGCATCGCCTCTCGAAGCATCCCTCGCAGCACGCGGTCGCGCTGGTAGTCCTGTGACTGGACGTATCGTCTGAGCGCACGAGCGAACAGCGTGATGACGTCGTGGATCTCGGCGCTACGCGCTTTCAGCGTCGTGAGGAAAGTGCGAAGGGTGTGCCGCTCGTCGCGGGTGAGCTGTTGCGCGAAGTCGCGCTCCAGGACGCGGCGGATGTCGGATTCGAACGCGGCGCTCAACGCGGGGTCGAGCACGAGACGCGAGAAGGCGGCGAAACTGCGCCCGGCGTCGGAGTCGGCAATGTGGTCGATGCCGAGAAAGACCTCGTCGATCACGGCCGCCTGTGAACCGTCGGATTCGACGACCCGTGCCCGAAGAGATGTGTTGAGCGTCTCGAACTCAGTGCGCACACGGGCGAAGTCGTCGGGCACGTCGGCCGCCTGCGCCAACAGGTCGCGGGTGCGCTCGAGCGCACGGTCGGTATCGAGGGTGCTGTCGTCGCCGGAGCGCAGGGCGGCGATGCGCCGGTCGATCGCGTCCTTCTCATCTTCGAGCAGCGAAATACGTGCAGCCGCGTCGGGATCGGTGTCGATGGCAAGACGGCGAACTTGCGCGGCGATGCTCGCCAGCCGTGACTCCGTTGCGGCGGATCGGGGAGCAGCGCGTCCCTGAAGGAAGCGCACCGCCGCAATGGCATCGGGTGACAGCTCGAGGGTCTCGCCGCGCGCATCGACTGCGGGGCGACGAAGGAGGAAACCGGCGGCTCGCCACTGCGCGCAATACCCCTGTCCGCTGAGCGGCAGGCTCAGGCCGTGCATACGCAGCTGTTCGAGATCGTCGTCGAGCCGCTCGTAGAGCTCTTCGGCGTCGACCCGGCGCGTCTGTCCTCCGAGATGGGTGCCGAGCAGGCCGGCGATCACGGGCGCGAGGTCGGCGCGGATGAGTTGCCACGCCACGTCGCGCTTCATCAATGGCGCGAGCTCGAGGGTTGAGACGACGGCGGACATGAGGACATTCTTCATCAGACCGCCGACATGGCTCTTCCCACGAGGTTGCCCTCGAGAGCGACTGGCTACCCTTTCCCTATGAGCTTCGAGCGCGACACCCAGCGCGCGGCACATCCTTCCGGCCATTCCCGCCCCGCCCGCACCGGGGCCATCGGACCCGACCAGCTCCCGGGCCGCACCCGGCTGCTCATCACCCTCCTCGTGGTCTTCATCGGCATCCCGGCCGCACTGTTCGCGTGGATCGGCGGCGTCTTCCTCGTCGACGCGTGGGGGTTCGAGATGTCGTCGACCCAGGTGCTGGCGTGGATCCTCGCCGCGATCACCGGCGTCATCGTGTGGCCCCTTGCCCTTCGACGGCTCCGGCGCGAGCTGTGGAGCCGTCAGGGCGGGGGTGCTTCCCCCGCGCCGACGGCTGGGGAGGCGGTCGTCCGTTCCGTGATCGTCGTCGTCGGCGCCATCGGCATCATCGCCCTGAGCGGCCCCCTCGATATCGTGAGCGCCGTCGCATCGGCCGGAGCGAGCGTCGCAATCGGTCCGCGCGAGAACGGGCTTCTTCTCCAGCTCATCGCGACGGTCGTGATCCTCGCGCTTGCGGCCCCCGCGTTCATCGTCACCCAGCGAGCGCTTCGGAGTTTGCCCGCGGACGACCCGCGCCGTCTCGAAATGCAGGAACGCCAGAACTGGCACTTCGCGGCCGCGACGGCGTGGGTGGTCTCGCTGCTCGTGGGGTATCTGCTCTCGCTGGCGACGCTCATGACGATGTGAGCACGCCGGCAGACCCGCGTTCTCGGCCGCGACCGCAGGCCCGGCCCGAGCGTCACGCGTCCGCCGCCACCCCCACCTTCGCCTTCGCCCACGACCGCCCCCGCGTGTCCTTGAGGATGTCGTACTCGACGTCGACATGCGGCTCGATCGCGCTGTACTTGTCGTTCGGCGCGCCGATGACGAGCTGGAAACCGAGTCCCCGCCAGGCTCCGATCGCGCGCTTGGTGAAGTGCGCGTCGGCTTTGATGAGCGCCTCGTCGAGGAACACCGGGGCATACCGCGGGCGCTCGGCCCCGGCATCCCCGAGCTGGTACCGCAGGGCCGCGCCGACGATGAACGCGATGAGCTCCTGCGACTCCCCACCGGACTTCTCGCCGATGTGGTCGTACAGGGCGACGTGCTCGCCGGTATCGGCGCGGAAGCGTTCGGCGCTCACGCGCACGTGGTTCCGCACGTCGACGAGGTCGGCGAAATCGGGAGCCGTGGGCCGGATGCGGTTGATCAGTCGCGCCATCCGCCCGTACACGGCCTCACGCTCCTCGTCCGATGACGCGGCGTCGATCGCGGCCCGCACGTCGCGCAGCTCGCGACGGAACCGGCGACGGACTTCCGACTGGTTCTCGCGCGGCACGATCTGCAGCCGGTGCTCGTCGTCGTAGAACGGCAGGTCCTGCATGATGTCGTTGATCGGGGCGATGCGTTCGCGGATCTCGCGCAGGGCGCGCGTCAGCGCCGAATCGAGGTTCGTCAGGTCGTTGCCCGACAGGCGCAGCAGCGAGTCGCGCCACTCCGCTTCGAGCTCGTGCAGACCGCTCGCCTCGAGGTCGGCGAGGATCCGCTCGAAATCACCGAGCGACTCGTCGGGATCGGCGAGCAGGTTCGGACTCGGCCACCGGTCGGTGAACGCGGTGAGAGTGCGCCGGAGGCTCTCGCGCTGATCGCCCCAGGTCTCTTGGGCCGCACGCTGCTCCTCGAGCAAGCGCTTCGAGGCGGACTCCAGCGCGGCGTCGAAGCGCGCGAGCAGTTGCGACGGCGAGGCATCGTTCGACGGCGCCACGAAGAGCCCGTCGAGATACGCGGCTTCGTCCGTTGACAGCTCCATCTCGGCGTCCTCGGCGCGTTCGAGTCGCTCCTTCGCGCTGTCCACGTCGTCCGTGACCTCCGCCCACCGTGCCGCGAGCGCCTGCTGCTCGGTCTTTGCTCCGCCGATCTCCTCCCGCAGTCGCGCGACGCGGGCCTTCGCGCCCGAGATCTGCTCCTGCAGCTCGGCGATGCGCGGGTTTCCGGCGGTGATCTCGACGATCGTCTCGTTCCAGCGCTCCAGGTCGCGCTCGACGGATGCCACGTCCACCTGGTCCCACGACAGGTCCGCGATCTTCTCGAGAGCGCTCCGCCGCTCGTCGAACGCATCGAGCGCGGCGGCGGCCTCGTCGACCGCGGCTTTCGCGGCCGTGAGCTCGCGGCGGACGGTGACGATCTGCTCGCCCAGCTCGGTGAGGCGCACGCGGCTCGAGAACCCGAGGATGCTGTGGCGGGAAGACCCACCGTGAGCCCCGCGAGCGCCCTGGCTCGTCTGCCCCGAGATCGTCAACGCCATGCGATGCCCGGTGAGCTCGGAGGCGCTGTCCACGCACACGAACGCGAACTGCTGTTCGAGCCGGTCCTGCAGCCAGCCCGTGAAGGGGGAGCGGCGGTACTCCAGGCGCCCGGGGAGCGTCGCGGGGTCGAGCCCGGTGCGCTCCGGCATCCCGGTCGACACGCCCTCGAACCGCAGACGCTCCGAGAGGCGCACGCCGTCGATCGCGGAGCGGAAGGATGCCAGGTGCGCGGCATCCACGAGCAGCGTCGTCGCGAAACCGCCGAGGGCCAGCGTGAACGCCCCGCGCCACGGCTCGAACTCGGTGCGGACGTCGACGAGCTCGGCGACGAAGGGCAGTTCGGCCGCGGTGAGACCCGCCGCCTCCGCCAGTGCTTCGCGCGCCTCGTGCAGTCGCGGGGGGATGTTGTCGTCGCGGGTCTGCGTGCGCCGGTGCTCGGCCTCGAGCGCCGCGAGCTTCTGGCGAGCGTCCGTGTGCGCGCTGCTGGCGGCGACGAATGCCTCGCGCACAGCGCTCTTGGCATCCGCGTCTCCGAGGGTGCGGCGCGCTTCGTCGACGAGGGCGGTGAACTGCTTCTCGGTCGTGACCTCGACCGACAGCACGGCGAGCGCTGCCTCGAAACGTTCGCGATCGCGCTGCATCCCGGCGAGGCGTCGCTCGAGTCCCCGGAGCTCGCGCTGCGCGACGTCCAGTCGGTCGCCGCCTGCGGCACGGAGCACGTCGCCGAGTCCCTCGCGCTCGGCCTCGGCCGCGTCGGCCAGCGCCTGCCGCTCGCGGACGAGGGCGTCGGTCGCGTGCGTGCGCTCGCGCAGTTCGTCTTCGACCGCGCCGAGCAGGTCGACCCGACGCTGCGCCCGCCACAGCGACGCGCGCGACTCGGGGTCGCTGAACCTCCCGAGCGCCTCGATGAGCCGCAACCGCTCCGCCGCCTCGTCGATGCGTGTCTTCATCCCGCGGATCGGCTGCAGCGCGCGCACCTGCTGGCGTGCCTCGAGCATGCGGGTGCGCGTCGACTCGAGTCCGTCGAAGTGCGACACGACCGCCTCGGCGACCGCGAGGGTCTCGGGCTCTTCGAGCACCATGCGCTTGTACAGGTCGTCGACGGTGGTGATCTGCTGCCCCGCCTGAATACGCGCGAGCAGGCTCATCGCCTTCGTCCCCGCGCCGGCCGCGCCGATCCCGAGCACGGCGTGCAACCGCGCCGAGAACTCGCGGTCGGTCGCGAGGGTGTCGAGTCCCGTCGCCCGCACGGCGGCATCCGACAGGTGGCTCTGCGCCGCTCGCTCGAGCTGACGCAGGTCGAAAGCGCCGTGCACGGTCGCGCGCACCTTCACGGCGTCGTCGAGCGTCCGCGCCGCCGCCGGGATGTACCACGCGCGCACCGCCGTGAACCGGGCGCCGTCGTGGTCGGCCCACGTCATCGCGATCGCGGTCCACGTGTCGACGCCGTCACCGCGCAGCACCCGCACCTTCGTGCCCTCGTCGGTGCGCGACTCGTCGAGCTTGCCCCGCCCGTACGACAGGATGTTGCGCTGCTCCTGCCCGCGCGGACGCCCCACGACCGCCCCGTTCGAGGCGCCGTTGAACGGTGTCGTGTGCGGCATCATCAGCGCGACGTACGCGTCCATGAGCGTCGACTTGCCCGAGCCCGACCCGCCGCACAGCAGCGTCGCGGTCGGCGCGAACCGCACGCGGTGCATGCCGTCATAGCCGCCCCAGTTGATCAGCTGCAGGTCTTCGGCGACCCACTGCTGACCGCGGGACGCGGCGGGGATGAGTCCGAAGAGGGTCTCGAGCATGGTCACAGTGAGTCTCCTTCGGAAGCCCCGGATGCCACGACCTCGCGCTCGCGCACCGCCGGTGCCTCGGCATCCTGAGTTTGCTCGTCGAGCCAGCGCTGAAGCTCCCGCAAGACCTCTGCGCTCAGCACCACCTCAATAAGAGATCCGATGCGGTAGCGCCCTTCGGACTCCTCCTCGATGATCCCCTCGCGGTCCAGGCGCGCGATCGCCGTGCGCACCGCGCGCTGCTGGCTCGCGCGGGTGCCGTCGGTCTCGCTGAAGTACGTGAGCACGGTCTGCTCGACCTCTTCGACATCGACCCGGGCGGATGCCGTGCCCGCGGTCGTCTCGCGCTGGAACACCGTCCGCAGGTAGACGAGCACGAGCGTCTCGGCGCGCGAGTAGGCCTCGTCCTTCAGCAGGATCGGCACGTCGACCTCGTCGCTGCGCACCTGCTCCTTGTAGGCGACCCCTCGCGCGTGGTCGACGACGAGCCGCACGAACAGGTCGTTCAGCCGCGACTCGATCATCTGCTGGTGCTCGAGCAGCAGCTTCCACTCGGCGGGCGAGCTCTCGGCGAGCAGGAACCGGCGCTGCAGGATCCGCACGAGCACGCGCCGCACGTCGGCGTCGAGTGTGCCCCGGTCGCCGGCGAAGAGCGCGTCGGGGTCGTTCTCCATCGCCACGGGGGCGATGAAGGCGGGAGTGGATGCCTCGAACTCGCCGTCGCCGCCTCGGTCGGTCGCAGCCGCCGTCGGTGCGTTCGAGGTGCTCACGTCACTCATCGGCATCCTGTTCTCTCCTGTTTCCTGCCCGGACCGCCCCGAACGCGAAACGCCGGGTCGTTCCGTCGGGGCGCACGGCCTCGACGATCGAGACGTCGTCGGTCTCGGTCAGACCACGGCGGTGCACGATCTCGAGCAGACCCACGAGGTCGACGGGGCGCCGGGTCTCGGCATCCGCGCCCTCGAAGGCGTCGGCGAGGTCGAAGCCGTCGCCCAGGCGCGCGACGTACTCCTCGAGCTCGGCGTAGTGCGGCCCGCCCCACGCACGCGTGTCGGCGTCGACGAACTCGACATCGGGGGTCTCGGATGCCAGGGGCTCGGGCGCCCCGGGAGGCCGGACGTCGCTGATCGACTGGCGCAGATGCCCGACGTCGGCGAGCGGGAGGGTCCGGACCGGCTCGACGCGGCCGGGGGAGCGGGTCTGGCTCCAGCGGTGCAGCCCCGCCATCACGCCGCGCAGCAGGTCGTCGACCTGGCGGTCGCGGATCGGGTCGTGGGTGCGCACCTGGGCGGTGATGACGTGCGAGGCGCGCCGTTGCGCCGTGAGCACCTCCTGCACACCCGCTTCGACGCGGCGGGCGATGGCATCCAGTTCTCCGCGCTGGTCCGGGGTCATGAGCCGCGAGAAGGGCTGCGCGAGCACGGCGTGGAGCTGGTCGATCAGGTCGTCGATGTTCTCGGGGTCGCCGATCAGGCGGAGCGCGCCCTGGAACGCGCGGCCTTCGGGGGTCGCCTGCATCACCTGCCGCCCGCGTTCGAGGTACTCGCGCAGCACCTCCCCGGTGGGGCGCACGTCGCGGCGCAGCTCCGCGACGACGTCGCGCTGCATCGCGGCGATCGACTCGGCGACGCGCGAGAAGTCCGCGGGGAGCTCGCGCGCGAGATGGATGACGTTCTCGGCCTCTTCGAGCAGATGGTCGTCGTCGAGCGGTTCGACGATGCCCTCGTCGAGGGCCGCGATCTCGGCATCCAGGGCCGCCCGCTCTTCGAGCAGGGCTTCGCGGCGGCGAGCGGGATCGCTCTCGGCGTCGCGAGCCAGCCGCTCGACCGCGTCGAGAAGGGTACGCACACGGGAGCGCGACACCCGCGCCCGACCCCCACCGGCCCGGCCGGCGATCTCGAGCGCGCCGACCGCGTGCGCCGAGAGGCGGTAGACCTCGACGTCGTCCTCGATCTGCAGCCCCAGCCACCCCACGCGCACCCACCCGCGACAGATGTCGCGCGCCGACCCGGCAGGGATCCGGCGGTCGTCGTCGGTGTCGTATCCCGCGGCGCGCAACTCGTCGATCGCCTCGGCGACCTCGACGTGCGCGTCGGCGACGGCGACGGCCGGACGGTCGGGGGTGAAGACGACCGACAGGACGGCGACGACGAAGGGCGCGAAACGCCCGTGCAGGAGGTCGAGCGTCGGGTTCTTGAACGCCGTCACCGAGCGCAGGTACGCGGCTTCGGTGCGGGTGGTGGTCACTGAGGGGAGTCTACCGGCGCGGAGACTCGCGACCGATCCCGCCGGCGGGAGCTCACGTCGCCCCGCCCCCGCAGGAATACAGCGCGACACTCCCCGGCTTGCTCGACCCGTGCGCGGTGTCTCCCGCCTTGCCCGGGTCGCCCAGCTGCCACGCCTTGACCTCGTGGCATCCGGGCTCCGTCGCCACCTCGCGGACCGGATCCCTCTTCGACGCCCCCGACGACACGGCGAACAGGTGGACGTGACCCGACCGCTCCATCGACTGGAGAGCGGATGCCGTGAACACGGGCACGCGACCGGAGTATCCGCCGTCGGTCAGAACGCTGGCACCCGTGGCGTCGATGATCTGCGCCGACACGGACCAGCTGTCGCTCACGAGGAGCGGCGCGCCGTCGGCGCCGCCGCCGTCCGCGCGCGCGGCGGCAGCGAGCTGCGCCACCCCCGACGAGATCTGCGGGGTGCCGCCCCAGAACGCCGGCGGTGAGATCGCGAACGGCTCCGTGGCGTGCGCGGAGCGCGGGGCGATCCCGACGTACGCGTCGCCGCCGCTCCCGTCGCGGTTCGCATCGAGCACCTGCAGGCTCGCCGCGACCGGGGCGCAGAGCAGAGCCAGGGCGAGGACGGCGGGAAGCGCGCGCGCGAGCGCCGGACGGGTGCGACGCGGCCACGCGCCGATCATGCCCAGCACCACGCCGGCGACGAGGACGACGCCCGCGCCCGTCGCGAAGGCCTCGGGGAGCTGCGCCTCGCGGGCCAGCACGCTCCACCAGGCGCCCTGTGCGACGAGGAGCGCGGGAAGCACCAGTCGATCCCGGCGCCGCGGCGAGCGGAGCAGGCGGCCGCCCTCGCTCCACGCCATCGCGGTCAGCAGCACGAGCGGCACGCCGAGGGCCGCGACGTAGGCGGTGTGCGGCACCTTCGTGGCCGACAGGACCACCGCCGAGGTGGTCAGCCACAGACCCGCGACGACGGCCAGCGCGAAGCGCGCTCGATCCCCGGGGCGCGCGCGCCGCGGCCAGAATCGCCAGAGAGCGAGAGCCAGACCGACCAGGGCCGCGGGATACAGCCAGCCGATCTGCGTCACCAGCGGCATCTCGAGCAGCTTCGTGGGAGACGATCCCCCGTTGGCGGCGCCCGCGTGCGCGCTGACCGCGCGACCGAGCGCGCTGAGACCCTCGCCGAGCCCGCCTCCGGTCGGGCCGCCGACCGAGCCCGGCACGGCACCCGGAACGAAGCGGTCGAGGCCGTTGTATCCGAAGACCATCGCGAAGACGTCGTTGTCGGTCGAGCCGTCGATGTAGGGGCGCGCTGCGGCCGGGGTGAGGGCGATCGCGGCGATCCACGCGATCGAGGCCACCACGCTCGCGCCGACCAGCGCCGCGGCGCGGGCCAGTCCCCGCCGAATCGCGGGCGTCGCGATGACGGTCCCCACCACGAGGGCGGGAAGGACGAACCAGGCCGACATCATCTTGGCCTGGAACCCCACCCCGATGAAGACCGCCGCCATCACGAGCGGCCACCACCGCGCGGTGAGCATCGCGCGCTGCCACCACACCAGGGCCACCGCGAGCGCCATCGTGAGCAGGCCGTCCTCCATCGGGTGGCCGAACATCGACACGAAGATCGGCGTCGACGCGGCCGCGAGAGCGGCGACGAGTCCCGCTCCCGTCCCTCCCCCGCGCAGGCCCACCACCGCGCAGGCCATCACGGTGACCAGACCCTCGATCACCTGGGGGAGCGCGACGGCCGAGGTCGACATGCCGAAGAGGTGGATCGCGATGGCCTGGGGCACGGCGAAGCCCGCGAGCTTGTCGAGCGTGACCGTCCCTGCCGGGTCGAAAGCGCCGAACAGCAGGGCGCGCCACGACTCCGACATCGATCGGGCCGCGGCCTCGTAGAAGGCGAAGTCGCCGCCGCGGGCGAGGTTCCAGGTCATCAACAGGGCACTGCCGGCGAGGATCGCGGCCAGCACGCCCTTCGCCCAGAGGGGTTCGCGCCACCAGCGCGCGAGCGGGAGGGGTTCGGTCACGCCCCACAGCATCGCCCCGCGTATCCGTGTCGGCATAGCAGCGGGCTATGAGCTCGCCGTGATGTGCGGGTGGAGATGTCCAGGTCCGCGTGATCCCGCTCAGCGGGCAGCGCTCGGAATTTCGACGGGGATCATCGACAGGGTCCGCAGCCGCGCCAGCTCGGCGAGCGGTTCGTCGTGGTCGTCGACGCGGAGGTCGAGGACGGTGTCCTCGGGCGATGCGATCAGGAGCGCGCAGCTCTGCCGGCCGCGCGCGTCGCCACCGGCGGCCTCCCCGGCCCGGAGCACCTCGATCAGTCGGTCCGCGAAGTCGCCTTCACCGCGGACCCAGGCATCGTTCATCGCCTCGAGCACCTCGGGCCCGGTCAGCAGATTGCCGACGAACACGGCATCCGTCGCCGTCGCCTGCCCCGCCCAGGCCGTGATCGACTCACCCGAGCGAGCCGCCCCGGGCGCGTCCCACGCGAGAGCCGCGACCTGCCGGAGGGCGTGCCCGTCATCCCAGGAGGGGACGGATGCCACGGCTTCGGCGGCCGTGCTCCCCTCGCGCATCGCGGTCAGCAGGCGTCCCCGCAGGGCGCGGTTGGTCCACGCCTGGCTGGCCGCGACGCCGACGGCGGGATCCACGGCGATCACCGACGCCCCCACGGCGAGGGAGCGACTGGCCGTCGCGGCACCGATCAGGCCGCGACGGGTGTCACGGGCGAGGACGGTGAAGGTCATGGGCGCTCCCGGGGGTCGACGAAGGGCGGGCGGTCGGGTCGGAGCGGCTTTGTGACGATCGTGTTTCGAGGCCGCCCCGGGCTTGTGCCCGCCCCCATGCTTGCACATACTGATCGAAACATCATCTAAATGATGACCCGCCCACCCGATTGGCAATCACATGACATCGCGCACCACTCTCGGCATCGCCGGCGCGCTCGCCGCGGTCCTCGCCCTCGCCGGTTGTTCCGCGGGCCAGAGCGTCGACCTCGGCGACTCCGGTTCCGCATCCGGTCAGACCCTCGTCGCCGCGATCGGTGGCGAGCCCGACCAGCTCGACCCCCAGAAGACGACGTCGTACTTCGCGTTCGAGGTGCTCGAGAACGTCTACGACACGCTCGTCCAGCCCGACGCCAACCTCGAGATGCAGCCCGCGCTCGCCGAGAGCTGGGAGACCAGCGACGACCAGCTCACCTGGACGTTCACCCTGCGTGACGGCGTGAAGTTCCAGGACGGCTCGGACCTCACCAGCGAAGACGTCGTGTACTCGTACCGCCGCATCATCGACGAGAAGCTCGCCAACGCGTGGAAGTTCTCGACCGTCAGCGACGTCAGCGCCCCCGACGACAAGACGGTCGTGATCACCGTCTCGCAGCCCACCCCGAACCTGCTGTCGAACCTCGGCGGCTTCAAGGGAATGGCGATCGTCGAGAAGAGCAACGTCGAATCCGGCGACATCACCACCAAGCCCGTCGGAACCGGACCGTTCTCGGTCAGCGACTACGTCGCCGGCGACCACATCACCCTGAAGGCCAACCCCGACTACTGGGGCGGCGCGCCGAAGCTCGGGGGAGTGGAGTACCGCTTCATCTCCGAGCCCGCCACGGCCCTGGCATCCCTGAAGGCCGGTGACATCGACTGGACCGACGTCGTGCCCCCACAGCAGGTCGAGCAGCTCTCGAGCGACAGCTCGGTCACCCTCGGCCAGACGCCGTCGAGCGACTACTGGTACCTCGCGCTCAACGAGGCCAAGGCCCCGTGGAACGACGTCCGGGTGCGCCAGGCGATCGCCTACGCCATCGATCGGGATGCCATCGTCCAGGCCGTCAGCTATGGCACCGCCGAGAAGAACCAGCTCGCCATCCCGAAGCAGAGCTTCTGGTACACCGAGTACGACCAGTACTCCACCGACATCGACAAGGCGAAGGCGCTGATGGCGGAGGCCGGCTTCACCGGTGGCACCCTCGACCTGCTCGCCACCAGCGACTACCCCGAGACGGTCACGGCCGCGCAGATCATTGCCGCGAACCTCGAGCCGCTCGGCATCCAGGTCTCGATCCGCCAGCCCGACTTCTCGACCTGGCTCGACGAGCAGAACTCCGGCAACTTCGACATGCTCATGATGGGCTGGCTCGGCAACATCGACCCCGACGACTTCTACTACTCGCAGCACCACACCGACGGTGCCAGCAACGCCCAGAAGTTCTCGGACCCCGAGGTCGACAAGCTGCTCGACGCGGGCCGCGTCGAGACCGACAAGGACAAGCGCAAGGACCTCTACGCGCAGGCCGCGACGATCATCGCCGACAAGGCCAGCTACATCTACCTCTACAACCCCTCGGTGACGCAGCTGTGGTCGCCGAAGGTGTCGGGGTACGAGACCCGCGCCGACCGGGCGATCCGCTTCGCCGGCACGAGCATCGACAAGTGATGCGCGCCGCGGGGGTGCCGGATGCCGGTGCCCCCGCGGTCACGCCCCAGACCGCCGTCGCCGCCCGGCGCCGAGCAAGGAGGTTTTCATGAGGGTCGCCCCCGCCCAGCTGGTGCGCTTCCTCGGCGCACGTCTGCTCTCGTCGGCCATCGTGCTGCTCGGCGTCCTCATCGTCGTTTTCGCGCTCGTGCACCTCGTTCCCGGCGACCCCGTGCGTCTCGCCCTCGGCACCCGCTACACGCCCGAGGCGTACGAGGCGCTGCGCGCCGCCTCGGGGTTGGATCGTTCGCTCCCCGAGCAGTTCTTCTCCTATCTCGCGCACGCCGTCACGGGCGACCTCGGTGTGAGCTTCCGCAACGGGCAGCCCGTGACGACGACGCTCCTGCAGCGCCTCCCGGCGACGATTTCCCTCGCGCTCGTCGGACTCGTCGTCGCCCTGATCATCTCGATCCCCGCCGGCATCTCCTCCGCGCTGCGCGAGGGACGCGTGAGCGACGTCATCGTGCGCCTCAGCAGCCAGTTCGGCGTCTCGATCCCCGACTTCTGGCTCGGGATGCTGCTCATCTCGCTGTTCTCCGTCACGCTGGGCCTGCTCCCCGCCAGCGGCTACGTCGCTTTCGCGGACGACCCGGCCGGGTGGCTCCGGCAGGTGACCCTGCCGGGCGTCACCGTCGGCCTCGTCGCGGGCGCCATCATGACGCGCTACATCCGCGCGGCCGTGATCGACGTCGCCTCCTCGGGCTACATCCGCACCGCGGTCTCGAAGGGACTCCCGCGTCGGGTCGTCGTCTCGCGCCACATCGTGCGGGGCGCGCTCGTGCCGGTCCTCACCATCGCCGGCATCCAGCTCGCGACGATCCTCGGCGGCGTCATCGTGGTCGAGGTCGTCTTCGCGTGGCCCGGCCTCGGCCGGCTCGTGTACGACGCCGTCGCCGCGCGCGACTACCCGCTCATCCAGGGCGCGGTGCTCCTCGTGGCCGTCATGTTCATCGTCGTCAACCTGATCGTGGACGTGCTCTACGCCGTCGTCGACCCGAGGATCCGAGCCGCATGAGTGTCACCGAACCCCCCGTCGCCCCCGCCGTCGGGCGCCCGCGCGTCCGCTCGTGGCGCCTTCTGGCATCCAATCCGCTCACCGTGGCCGCCGCGGTCGTGCTGACCGTCGTGGTCGCGGCGTCCGTGCTCGCCCCGTGGATCGCGCCGTACGGCGTCAACCAGATCGACGTGGCGAACGCGCTGACCCCGCCGAGCGCCGCCCACTGGTTCGGCACCGACGAACTCGGCCGCGACGTCTTCTCGCGCGTGCTGCTCGCAGGGTCCACCTCGCTCACGATCGCGGCGATCGCGGTGGTCATCGCTCTCGTGCTCGGTCTCGCGCTCGGGGTCGTGGCAGGCTACGCCGGCGGCTGGGTCGACGCGACCCTCATGCGCGTGGTCGACGTGATGTTCGCCTTCCCGGTGCTGCTCCTCGCCCTCGCGATCATCGCGATCTTCGAGCCGGGCATGCTCACGACGACCATCGCGATCGGTGTCGTCTACACGCCGATCTTCGCCCGCGTCGCCCGCGCGAGCACGCTGTCGTTGCGGACCTCGCCGTTCGTCCAGGTGTCGCGCACGATGGGCACCCCGGCTCCCGTCATCCTCCTCCGCCACGTGCTGCCGAACATCGGCGGGCCGATCGTGGTGCAGACCTCGCTCTCCCTGGCGTTCGCGATCCTGTCCGAGGCCGCCCTGTCGTTCCTCGGGCTCGGCATCCAGCCGCCGGCGCCGTCGTGGGGAGGGATGCTGTTCACCGCGCAGGGCTTCCTCTCGCAGGCGTGGTGGATGAGCGTGTTCCCGGGTGCGGCGATCTTCGTGACGGCCCTGGCCTTCAACCTGCTCGGCGACGGGCTGCGCGACGGCCTCGACCCGCGCCAGCGCACGATCATCGAGGCGCGCCACGGGGAGCGGCGGCGCAGGAAACTCGCTCTCGCCGACCCGGCCCCGACCACTCAGGAGATCCCGCGATGACCGTTCTGAATGTGCGTGATCTGCGGGTCGCGATCGGCGAGAACCCCATCGTCCGGGGACTCGACTTCTCCGTCGAGCGCGAGCAGACGCTCGGCATCGTGGGGGAGTCCGGCTCGGGCAAGTCCATGACCGTCCTCGCCGCGACCGGTCTCATCGACGCCCCGGGGCGCCGCGTGTCCGGCTCGAGCATTCTGCGGACGAGTCCGGATGCCGCCGGCGTCGAGCTCGTCGGAGCGACCGACCGCACGCTCCGGTCGGTGCACGGCGACGCCGTCGGCTTCGTCTTCCAAGACCCCTCGACGTCGTTGAACCCTTTCCTCACCGCGGGGCGGCAGATCGCGGAGTCCCTCGAGGCGCATCGCGGACTCACCCGCCGGGCCGCGCACACCCGGGCGATCTCGCTGCTCGAGGCCGTCGGCATCCCGGATCCGGCGTCGCGGGTGGAGGCGTATCCCCACCAGTTCTCGGGCGGGCAGCGCCAGCGCGTCATGATCGCGATCGCGCTCGCGTGCGACCCCGCCCTGCTGGTCGCCGACGAGCCCACGACGGCTCTCGACGTGACCACGCAGGCGCAGATCATCGACCTCGTGCAGCAGTTGCAGCGCGATCGCGGCACCGCGGTCGTGTGGATCAGCCACGACCTCGGGGTGATCGGGCAGGTCGCCGACGACGTGATCGTGCTGCGCCACGGCGAGGCCGTCGAGCAGCGCCCCCTCGCCGACGTGTACGCCGATCCGCAGCACGCCTACACGCGAGAGCTGCTCGCGGCCCGCCCCCGCGTGGTCGCCGGTGCGGGACCCGCGCCCGAGCCCTCGGCGCGGCCGCTCCTCGCCGTCGAGAATCTCGACGTGCGCTTCGCGGTGCAGACCCCCGCGGGCCGCCGCACGGTTCACGCGGTCGACGACGTCTCGTTCACCGTGCGCCGCGGGACGACCCTCGCGCTCGTGGGCGAGTCGGGCTCGGGCAAGTCGACGATCGCGAACGCGCTCACCGGACTCGTCGCCCCCCACGCGGGGACGGCGACCCTGGCGGATGCCACCGGCGAGGGCGTGCGCGACGCGCTGCGCGCCCCGCGTCGCGAGCGTCGGCGCATCGCGATGGTCTTCCAGGACCCCTTCGCCTCGATCGATCCGCGTCGCACGATCGCCGACGCGATCGCGGAACCCCTGCGCGTGCATCGCCTCGGCGGAGGGACGGCCGCGTCGCGCTCCGCGCGCGTGCGAGAGCTGCTCGAGCTCGTCGACCTCGATCCCGCCTTCGCGGCGCGCTTCCCGCACGAGCTGTCCGGCGGGCAGCGTCAGCGCGTGTCCATCGCGCGCGCTCTCGCGCTCGAGCCCGAGCTGGTCATCCTCGACGAGGCGACGGCATCCCTCGATGTGTCGGTGCAGGCGCGCGTGCTCGCGCTCCTGCGGCGTCTGCAGGTCGAGCAGGGGCTGACGTATCTCTTCATCGCGCACGACCTCGCGATCGTGCAGCAGATGAGTCACGACGTCGTGGTGCTGCGCGGCGGCCGGGTCGTCGAAGCGGCGCCCGCGCCCGAGCTGTTCGCGCACCCCCGCGAGGAGTACACGCGCGCGCTCCTCGCCGCGGTGCCGCCGGACGGCCCGAGGGCGCACGCGTGACGCGCGGGAGACCCGAGGGTACGGCGCCGATCAGCCCTGATCTCGATACGCTGACACGGTCATGACCAGAGCCACGGATGCCGATGAGCAGCGCACCGTCGAGACCCTCGGGGCCGCGGTGCGCGATGCCCGCAAGCGCCTCGGCCTGAGCGTTCAGGCTCTGTCCGAGAAGGCCGGCGTGAGCTTCGGCCTGGTCAGCCAGCTCGAGCGCGGACTCGGCAACCCCTCGCTGCAGTCGCTTCAACGGCTCGCCGGAGCTCTCGGCATCCCGGTCGCCCAGCTTCTCGACGAACCGGCCGTGCCGCTGGCCGTTGTCACCCGCGCGAAGCGGCACGTCATGCCGGTCGCCGTCGACGCCCCCGCCTCGCAGCGCGCCGTCCGCGAGCTCCTGACGCCCCGCGGCGAGTCGATGCTGCAGCTGATCCGCTCGACGCTGCCCGTCGGGTTCTCGAACGAGGCGAGTCCGTTCCGCCACATCGGCACCGAGACGGTCACGGTCGAGTCCGGCGTGCTCGTGGTCTGCCAGGCCGATCGCCGGGTCGAACTCCACGCGGGCGACACGGTCACCTACGGCTGCTCCGAGCCGCACTGGTGGGCGAACGGCCACGACGCCGAGACCGTGGTGCTGGGCGCGGTCACCCCGTTCGAGCGGTGAGCGCGGGCGCCGGCTCTCGCGTGCGAATCTCCTGAGATATCGTGCGCGCTGCCCTCTCCAGGGGCTCCGGCGCCCTGCTCAGGCACAGAACTCAGGAGTTCGGCCCGCAGGTAGGAGCCCGGAACGCGAAGCGATCGTCCGGCGACAGCACGTGCTCGTCGTCACAGCGGTACCCCCGCAGCCACGGCACGCCGTCGATGACGCGCAGGTAGAAGCCCTTGGGGTAGTCGTGGTCGGTGCGCAGCACGGGGGAGGCGACGTTCACGGAACCCGTCGGTGCGCGGCCGGTGCTCAGGATGCTGTCGGGAGCGCTCGCCTGATCGAGCGTGGCCAGGCGCAGGTACGGCGCGGTGACCGGCGGGCAGAGCCCGAGACCGTGCCGGGCGGCGGCGTCGAAGACGCGAGGCAGGGTCGCGCCGTCGAGAAATCCGAGGTCGGCCACGGATCTCTCGACCACCGCCACGGTCTCGCGCGCGGCGTCGTCGAAGACGGCATCCGCGAGGAGGGTTTCCGCAAAGGGATTGCGATGGATGCCGTGGGCGTCGAGTCGCTCGATCAGGTCGCCGCGGCTCAGCCCGCCGACGTCGATGGTCCACGAGGTGCGGTCGGAGCCGTCGATCACGCGCATCGATGCAGACTACCCGCGGGCGCAGGCAGACCCCGCGAGCGCGGGTCCCTCGCTCCGGTCCCGCGCTCCGGAGTCGTCTCTCGTGTCGACCGTGCTGCGGCGCGCACCGCGCCTCGGGCGGGCGGGATGTCCGGAGCGCGGAACAGCGTCGGCCGCGACACCCGGTGTGAGGGATGCCGCGGCCG
>NZ_JARHXC010000222.1:0-1004 GCF_029222405.1 Microbacterium sp. Kw_RZR3
GCGGCGTGTTCTGGACACTCAACGAGAGGAGCGGGAGGGAGAGGGCCTTGCCGTGGAAGTAATATGCGCGCATACTAAACATATGCGAACACTTGCCTCCGTCACCCGTGAATCGACCGCCTCGCCCTCGGCGTTCTACGCCCGCTGGGTCGATCACGACTCGTGGCGCGAGTGGTCGCCCGACACCGAGTGGGCGCGCGTCGAGGGTGAGGTGCGGCAGGGGGCGCGTGGCATCCTGAAGCCCGTCGGTGGTCCGCGCACGGCCTTCGTGATCGCCGAGCTCGAGCCCGACCGCGTCTACACCGACGTCAGCCGCGTTCCGGGAGCCCGACTGACGTTTCGGCACCGGGTCGACGCCACCGCGGGCGGGTCGCGGGTGGCGGCCGAGGTGACGCTGGAGGGACCGCTGTCGTGGCTGTGGGCGCGCACCGCGTTCTCGGGGTTCGAACGCTCGGTGCCTGCCGACCTCGACCGGCTCGTCGCTCTCGTCGAGACGGTGCGCGCGCGATGATCGAAGGATGACGACTCCCCTCGACAGTCGGTTCGCCTCCGGCGACGCCAGCCCGGGATTCCTGCTCTGGCAGGTGACGAACCGGTGGCAGGCGGCGATCCGCCGCGCGCTGGCGCCGCACGAGGTCACGCACGTGCAGTTCGTGCTGCTGGCGGTGCTGACGTTCGGCGACTCCGACGAGGGCATGACGCAGGCCGCGCTCAGCCAGCGTGCGGGCGCCGACCCGATGATGGTGTCGCAGGTGATCCGCGCGCTCGCCGAGCGGGATCTCGTCGAACGGCGACAGGATGCCACTGACCGCCGCGCCGTCCGCGTCCGGGCCACGGCCGCCGGGCGTGAGCTGGCGCGCGCGGCGAATCGCGCCGTGGAGGACGTCGACGGGGAGTTCTTCGGGCCTGACGCGACGGCGTCTCGCCCGATGGTCGAGCACCTCGCCGCGGCGCTGGCGCGCTCGCTCGCGTAGGCGACTCTGAGCGTCGAGTGTCCAAGACAC
>NZ_JARHXC010000223.1:0-408 GCF_029222405.1 Microbacterium sp. Kw_RZR3
GCGGCGTTCGAGGCGATCCAGAAGGCCAACCCGAACGGCGGGAAGGTCCTCGTCGTCTCCACCGACCCGGGTGTGTCCACCACCGACGCCCGCGCGCAGGGCTTCGAAGACGCCGTCAAGAAGGACAGCAAGTTCTCCTCCGTCGGGGTGCAGTACTCGCACAACGAGCCCTCCACCGCCGCGGAGATCGTGACGGCGGCCCTGCAGAAGGACCCCGACATCGTCGGCATCTTCGCCGCCAACCTCTTCGCCGCCGAGGGCTCCGCCACCGGTGTCCAGCAGGCCGGCAAGCAGGGCGCCGTGACGATCGTCGGGTTCGACGCCGGTCCCGCCCAGGTCAAGGCCCTCGAAGCCGGCACCGTCCAAGCCCTCGTCGCCCAGGAGCCCGCCACCATCGGCGAAGACGGC
>NZ_JARHXC010000224.1:0-18238 GCF_029222405.1 Microbacterium sp. Kw_RZR3
GCGGCTCGCCGCATCCCACTCCGGTTAGGCTCGACGGGTGACGATCCTGACCCTCGTGCGACACGGTGAGACCGACTGGAACTCCGGGGGCCGCATCCAGGGCTCGACCGACATTCCCCTCAACGACACCGGCCGCGCCCAGGCCCGCGAACTGGCCGAAATCCTCGCCGCCGAGTACGCGGGCCGTGACGTCGTCATCGTCTCGAGCGACCTCTCTCGCGCGGCCGAGACCGCCGACATCCTCGCCGAAGCGCTCGGAACGACGGTGAGCCGACGGATGCCAGGACTCCAGGAACGCTCCTACGGCGACGCCGAGGGTATGGACGCCCCCACCTTCTCCGAGACGTACGGCCCGTGGCACGCCGCCGACGTGCCGGGTGCCGAGACGTGGCCCGTGGTGCGGGAGCGTGCGCTCGCCGCGCTCGCCGAGGCCGTGGCATCCGCTCCCGAAGGAGCGGATGTCATCGCTGTCGCGCACGGCGCGCTCATCCGCGAGGTCATCATGTTCGCCACCAACGGCGCCTTCCCCCGCGAGGGCGAGAGGCTGCCGAACTGCTCGGCCACGACGTTCCGCCTCGACGGCGACCAGTGGGACATGCTCGCGTACGCGGGCGTCGCGAGCTGAAAGAGCCCTCTAGCCCCTTCCTTCAGCTCACCCCCAGCGCCCGCGAGATCACCATGAGCTGCACCTCGGTCGTCCCCTCGCCGATCTCGAGGATCTTCGAGTCGCGGTAGTGCCGCGCGACCGGGTACTCGTTGATGAACCCGTTGCCGCCGAACACCTGCGTCGCGTCGCGGGCGTTGGCCATCGCGGCGTCGCTCGCGGTCATCTTCGCGACCGCGGCATCGACCGAGAACGGCTTACCTGCGTCGCAGAGGCGCGCGGCGTGCACCCACGCGAGGCGCGCGGTGTGGACGCGGGCGTGCATGCGCGCGAGGAGGAACTGGATGCTCTGCCGCGTCGACAGTCGCTCACCGAACACCGTGCGGCTGCGCGCGTAGTCGACGGCGGCTTCGAGGCATCCCTCCGCCGCGCCCGTCGCCAGAGCCGCGATCGCCACGCGGCCCTCGTCGAGCGTGCGGAGGAAGTTCTTGAAACCCTGTCCGCGCTCGCCGAGGAGGTTCGCCTCGGGCACGCGGACGCCGTCGAACGTCAGCGGGTGCGTGTCGGAGGCGTTCCAGCCGACCTTGTCGTAGGCGGCGCCGACCGTGAATCCGGGCGTGCCGTTGGGGACGATGATCGTCGAGATCTCGGGGCGGTCCCCGGCGCGACCGGTGACGGCCGTCACGGTGACGAAACGGGTGATGGCGGTGCCCGAGTTGGTGATGAATTGCTTCGACCCGTCGATCACCCACTCCCCCGACTCGAGACGCGCGGTCGTGCGCGTCGCCCCGGCGTCGCTGCCGGCCTCGGCCTCGGTGAGACCGAAGCCGGCGAGCGCACGCCCGGCGACGAGGTCGGGGAGATACTCGGCCTTCTGCGCGTCGGTGCCGTAGCGGAACAGCGGCATCGCACCGAGACCGACACCCGCTTCGAGCGTGATCGCCATCGACTGGTCGACGCGCGCGATGCCCTCGATCGCGACGCAGAGGCTCGCGTAGTCGCCGCCCTGACCGCCGACCTCCTCGGGGAACGGCAGACCGAACAGACCGATCTCGCCCATCTGCGCGACGAGATCGAGTGGCAGCTCGTGCGCGCGGTCGGCTTCGTACGAGCGCGGTGCGATCACGTCGTCGGCGAACTCGCGGACCATGGCGGCGAGTTCGCGTTCGTCGTCGGTGAACGCCTGCTGACTGTCGATGCTCACAGCGAGTCTCCTCCTCGAGGGCGGGGGAACAGCATGGCGCGGCCGGGTTCACGGAGCACGCCGGCGACATCGGTGAGGAACCGCGCCGCCTCGGCCCCGTCGACCAGACGGTGGTCGAACGAGAGACTGAGTGTCAGCACGTCGCGCAGCGCGATCTCGCCGTGATGCTCCCACGGGGTTCGGCGCACGGCGCCCACCGCGAGGATCCCGGCCTCACCGGGGTTGAGGATCGGGGTCCCGGCATCCACTCCGAAGACCCCGACATTGGTGATCGAGAACGTCCCGCCCGTCATCGCGGCGGGTGCCGTCCGGCCCGCGCGGGCGGTCGCGGCGAGCTCGGCGATCGCGTCGGCGAGCTCGACGAGCCCGAGGGTGTCGGCATCCGGGATCACCGGCACCACCAGCCCGCGCTCGGTCGCCGCGGCGATCCCGAGGTTGACGTAGTGGTGCTCGATGATCTCGCCCGCGGTCTCGTCCCATTTCGCGTTCAGCGCGGGCGTCCGCCCGAGCGCGAGGCACACCGCCTGGGCGACGATCGCGAGCACGCCGATGCGGTGTCCGTCGAGGGCACGATCGGTCTTGAGGGATGCCAACAGCTCGGTCGTCGCGGTGACGTCGAGCGTGAGGAACGTCGTCGCGTGCGGAGCGGTGAACGCGCTCTGCACCATCGCGGCGGCGGTGTGCTTGCGCACCCCGCGGATCGGCGTGCGCGTGACGCGCGCACGCTCGGAAGCGGGTCTGGCCGGGGGGACCGTCGACGCGGAGGGAAGGGTGTCGGTGACCATGCCGGGCACCTGCGCTTCCGTGGGGGTACGGGCGGCGAACTCCTCCACGTGCGCGCGGGTCACCGTCTCACCCGGGTGGGCTGCGGCGACGACGACGAGGTCGACGCCGAGGTCTTTCGCGAGCTTGCGCACGGGCGGCGTGGACCGCGGACGCTCGAGGGGCAGCTCGATCGGCCCGGTGCGCAGCACGTCGTGCGGCGCAGCCTCTCGCACGGCGGTGTCACTGTCGAGGACCGCCGTGGCCCCGCCGCGCGCTCGCCGCCGCGGGCGGCTCGCGGATGAGGGTGCAGCCCCGTAGCCGACGAGATTGGGGGTGGCTTTCTCGGACTCCCCCGGTGCCGTCGTGCGGAGATCGTCCGCGACACGCCGCTCGACCGCGCCTGACATCGGCGTGTCGGCCACGAACTCCGCGGGACGGTCCATGCCCTCGGCCGTGGAGCCAGACTCCGTCCTGCGGAGATCGTCCGCGACACGCCGCTCGGCGGCCCCTGACACCGGCGTGTCGGTCACGAACTCCGCCGGACGGTCCGCGGGCGACGACGTTTCAGCCGCGGCCGGGCTCTCGGCATCCGCCCCCACCGTGAAGGACACGAGCGGAGAGCCGACCTCGACGACGTCGCCCGCGGCCGCGTGCAGGCTCTGCACGGTGCCGGCGTACGGCGAGGGGATCTCGACGATGGCCTTGGCCGTCTCGACCTCGGCGATCGTCTGGTTGAGGGCGACCTCGTCGCCCTCCGAGACGTGCCACTGCACGATCTCGGCCTCGGGGAGACCTTCGCCGAGATCGGGAAGGCGGAACTCCGCGATCATCGAACGCCCCCCTTCGCCTCGACAACACACGATGATTCAGCACAGCATTCCCGGATCATCGCAGCACCCCCTGCTCGCGCTCGAGCACCCGATCCACGGCGAACAGGATCCGGTCCAGGTCCGGAACGTGGTGCCTCTCGAGCTTCGAGGGCGGATACGGGATGTCGTGGCCGGTCACGCGCTGCGGGGGCGTCTCGAGGTAGTGGAAGCACTGCTCCGTGATGCTCGCGACGAGTTCCGCTCCGACGCCCGCCTCTCGGGCCGCCTCGTGGGTGACGACGACGCGGCCGGTCTTGCGGACGGATGCCGCCACGGTGTTCATGTCGATCGGCGACAGCGAGCGCAGGTCGATGACCTCGAGCGAGATCCCCTCGTCCTCCGCGGCGAGCGCGGCATCCAGAGCCGTGCGTACCTGCGCCCCGTAGGTGACGATCGTCGCATCGGTCCCCTCGCGGGCCACGCGGGCGAGGTGCATCGGCGGGGCGTCGGCGAGGTCGGCATCCAGATCCACCTCGCCCTTCGAGTGGTACAGGCGCTTCGGCTCGAAGAAGATGACGGGATCATCGGATGCCACGGCCTGACGCAGCATCACGTGAGCGTCCTGCGGGTTGCTGGCGGCGACGACCCGGAGTCCCGCCGTGTGGACGAAGTATGCCTCGGGCGACTCGGAGTGGTGTTCGGCTGCTCCCACGCCCCCGGCCCACGGGATGCGGATGACCAGTGGCATCCGGATCCGTCCGTTGCTGCGGTAGTGGAGTTTGGCGACCTGGCAGACGATCTGGTCGAACGCCGGGTACACGAAGCCGTCGAACTGGATCTCGACGACCGGGCGATATCCGCGCAGGGCCAGGCCGACGGCGGTGCCGACGATGCCCGCCTCGGCGAGGGGGGTGTCGACGACCCGCTGCGCGCCGAAGCGCTGCTGCAGACCGTCGGTCACGCGGAAGACGCCGCCGAGCTTGCCGATGTCCTCCCCCATGAGCAGGACTCTGTCGTCGTTCTCGAGCGCCTTCGCGAGGCCCGCGTTGATCGCGGCGCCGAGGGTAAGAGCGGTCATCGCGAGGTCTCCTCGTCGTCGTTCTCGAGCGCACGGAACAGCCCCGTGTTGATCGCGGCACCGAGAGTCAGCACCTTCATCGCGAGCCCTCACCCTCGAACCCGGCCAAGTACTCCACGTACTCCGCCTTCTGCCGCTCCAGCCCACCGTGGGGTTCCGCGTACACGTGGTCGAACATCGTCTCGGGCGCGCGCGTCGTGGCGCCGATGCAGGCCGCACGGACCTCGGCGGCGAGCGCGTCGGCGGCCCGGGCGACCTCCTCCAGCCCTCCGTCGTCGAGGATCCCCTCGGCCCGCAGGTAGGCCTCGAGCCGCTCGACGGGGTCGCGCTGTGCCCAGGCCTCGACCTCGGCCGGTTCCCGGTAGCGGGTCGGGTCGTCGCTCGTGGTGTGCGGGCCCATGCGGTAGGTGACCGCCTCGATGAACGAAGGCCCTTCTCCGCGCCGCGCGCGATCCAGCGCCCACCGCATCGCCGCGACGCACGCGAGCGCGTCGTTGCCGTCGATCCGCAGACTCGGGATGCCGAACCCCGGCGCGCGGCCCGCGATGGGGTACTTCGCCTGGACGGTGACGGGCTCCGAGATCGCCCACTGGTTGTTCGAGCAGACGAAGACGACCGGGGCACGGAACGAGGAGGCGAAGACCATCGCCTCGTTGACGTCACCCTGGCTCGTGGCACCGTCGCCGTAGTACGCGACGGCGACGTCGGTCGAGCCGTCGCGCTGCGCTCCCATGGCCCAGCCGGTGGCGTGCAGCGACTGCGCGCCGATGATGATCTGGGGCGGAGCGGCGTTGATGGTGGTGTGGTCGTAGGCGGAGTGCTCCTCCCCGCGCCACGCGAGCACGTAATCCGCGGGCTGCGCGCCTCGGCCGAGCAGAACCCCGTGCTCGCGGTAGCTCGGGAAGACGAAGTCGCCGGGGGCGAGTGCGTGCGCGGTACCGACCTGCACGGCCTCCTGGCCGCGGCACGGTGCCCACAGGGCGAGCTGACCCTGTCGCTGGAGGGCGACGCCCTCGGCATCCAGTCGCCGGGTCAGGACCATATCGCGGTGGAGGGCCCGCAGCTCGTGCGGCGAGAGGTCGGACACCCACGGGTCGAGGGTGGCGTCGGGCACGCGGGAGCCGTCGGGCTCGAGCACCCGCAGCACCTCTCCCTGGTCGGGGACTCCTCCGGTGAGAGAGTCCTGGGTCTGGGTGTACGTCATCGTCATCCCTCCAGCTGCGGCCCGAGCTCCTCGTGAGAGCCGGGGCGTTCCGGGTGTCGGCAACGTCGCCGACACGGCCGACCGTACGCGCGGAAGGCAGGGCGCTCAAGACCTCGGTACATAACTCAGCATTCTGCGCACTACGAGGGGTGGGTCCCCTGCTAATGTTTCGCAGCATGAGCAAGCTCGACGCCGTGGACCTCGACCTCCTCCGCGCTTTGTCCGCCGATCCGCGTGCCACCGTCGTCGCGCTCGCCGAGAAGCTCGGCCTCTCGCGCAACACCGTGCAGGCACGCATGAGTCGGCTCGAACGCGGGGGCGTGTTCCTCTCCTACGAGCGCACGCTGTCGGCCGAAGCCCTCGGGTTCCCGATCGAGGCGTTCCTCCAAGTGACGGTGCGACAGGCGGAGCTTCCGGCGATCCGCGAGGAGCTCGCGCAGGTTCCCGAGGTGCTGCAGGCGCACGGGCTCAGCGGCCAGGTCGACCTGCTCGTGCGGGTCGCGTGCCGCGACACCCAGCACCTGTTCGACACCGACGCGCGCATCCTCGCGATCGAGGGCGTCGAACGCACCGAGACGTCGCTCGTGATGGGCGAGGTCATCGGGTACCGCGTCGGCCCGCTGATGAACCTCGCGCGCGGCGAGATCTAGCCCGCGCGCCGCGTCCCCCGCGGGCGTCCGAGGTCCCTGAGCGTGCGAGTCCCACGACCCTGAGCCTGTCGAAGGGACCGGAACCCCCTCCTGCGGTCCCCGCGAGCACCCGAGGTCCCTGAGCGTGCGAGCCCCAGGACCCTGAGCCTGTCGAAGGGACCGGAACCCCCTCCTGCGGTCCCCGCGAGCACCTCAGGTCCCTGAGCGTGCGAGCCCCAGGTCCCTGAGCCTGTCGAAGGGACCGGAACCCCCTCCTGCGGTCCCCGCGAGCACCTGAGGTCCCTGAGCCTGTCGAAGGGACCGGAACCCGCCTCAGCTCACGGCGCCGGCACCACCGGGATGCTCGCCGTCTCGGTCTTCGGTTCGGCCGGGCTCCCGGCATCCAGCCGCACGAGCACAACCCCCACGAGGATCAGCGCCCCACCCGCGAACTGCACCGGAGCGGGAGTCTCACCCAGCAGCAGCCAGGCGAAGCCGAGGGCGAAGAGCACCTCGCTGAGGCCGACGAACGATGCCAGGCGCGAGCCGATGAGCGGCACCGCGATCACGCCGAGCGCATAGCCGAGCGTCGTCGCCACGGCACCCACCCAGAGCAGCGGCAGGATGCCGGGAACCTGAAGACCGGCGAGCGAGACCGTGATCGAGGGAGCGGCGAAGGGAAGGATGCCGGTGCCCACGAGAATCCCCATGAGGACCGCCCCGACGATCAGCCCTCCCGCGGCGAGCGCCAGGGGCGGGAGGTCGTCGCCCGCGCGTCCGGCGATCACGAAGTACGCCGCCGCGCACACCGCGGCGCAGAGCGCGAAGACGGTGCCGAGCAGGTCGAATCGTGCACCGCTGATGTCGACGACGAGTACGAGCCCCGTCATCGCGACGACCGACCCGATGAGCACCGCTTTCGATGGGGCTCGACGTGTGCGGACCCACACCGCGATGACGATGAGCACCGGCGCGATGTACTGGATGAGCAGGGCGACGGCCACCGGCATCCGCTGCATCGCGGCGAAGTAGAACAGCTGGCACCCGGCGACGGCGGTGAGTCCGAACGAGACGATCAGCAGACCGTGACGGCGAAGGAACCCGCGCTGCCGACGGATCGCGACGACGAGAGCGGGCGAGAGCAGGAGAGCCGCGACGCTCATCCGCACCAGGAGCACCGTGCCGAGCGACCACCCGCCGTCGAGGAGCGGCTTCACGAACGGGCCGCTGCTCGAGAACGCGAGGGCGGAGGCGACAGCGATGGCGAGGCCCGTGACGGCGCCGGAGCCACGGTGAGTGGGGCGAGGGAGGGTGACGGACGACGTGGTCATGCGGGCCTGCTGTCAGGAGTGAAGAACGTTTACACTCGTGACAGTAGGACCTCGGCATGTCAGGAGTCAACATGGTCTTCATTCGTGACACCGAACTGGTGCTGCGCGCGACCGTCGAGCTGGTCAACACCCTGCCCCAGACCGACGTGAGCGGGGTCGACAGCCTGACCACGATGGCCGAGCTCGATGACTTCGCCGAGCGACACACCTACACCGGTTCGCGCGCGAGAGACGAGCACGAGCTCGCCGAGGTGCGTGGCATCCGTTCCCGCATCCAACAGCTGTGGAACGTCGATCGCGATGGAGCGGTACCCCTCGTCAACGCGATGCTGCGCGACGGACGGGCACTGCCGCAGCTCGTACGGCACGACGAGTTCGACTGGCACATCCACGCGTCGGAGCCCTCGGACCATCTCGCCCAGCGCATGCTCGTCGAGACGGCGATGGCTTTCGTCGACGTCATCCGCGCCGATGAGTACGCGCGCGTCCGCGTGTGCGACGCCGACGATTGCAACGGCGTCTACGTCGACTTCTCGAAGAACGGGTCCAAGCGCTACTGCGACGCCGGCAACTGCGGAAACCGCATGAATGTCAACGCGTACCGCAAGCGGAAGGCGGAGACGGCGTAGGGCTCTCGTCGGCCGAGCCGTGCGCGATCGGGCGCGTCAGCTGACGTCGAGGAACGCCCGGATGGCGGATGCCGCTGCCTCCGGCGTCTCGTAGTGGATCAGGTGGCCGACCTCGGGGATCTCGACCAAGGCGGCATCGGGGAAGAGGGTCGCCAGGTGCCGCTCGGCCTCGATCGGCGTGATGTCGTCCTTCTCGGCCGCGATGAGCAGCGTCGGCTGCGCGATGCGCGGGGCGAACTCGCGCACGTCGTGCGAGACGCTCGTGACGAAGGCCTCGTGCAGGACGTCGCGGTCGGCGAAGCGCGAGAAGTACTCGTCGTGCTGCTCGTGGACGAAGCGTCGCAGCGCGGGGTCTCGCGTCTTGGCCATCGCGTTGCTCATCACGCGCACGATGAGGCCGTTGCGCAGCAGCGCGTCGCCCACGGCGCGCGGCAACTTGGCCCCCGCGAGGTAGTAGAACACGGCGAGCCGGGTCAGGATGCCGCGCGGCCCCTCGAGCGCCGGGGCGCCGATCGGGTTGACCAGGATGAGTTTCGGCGTCGCGAGGCCGCCCGCGACAGCTGCCGACGACACGATCGAGCCGAACGAATGGCCGAGGACGACGGCCCCCGGAGCCACGGCGTCGACGAACGCGCGCAACCACGCGGCGTAACCGTCGAGGTCGTGGGCACGTCCACGCAGCGGCGGCGTCTCGCCGAAGCCGGGCAGGTCGGGCGAGATCACGCGGATGCCAGGGAGGTGGGCGACCACCGGATCGAGCCCGTGGTGCTCACCGCGGAACCCGTGCACCGCCACGATCGTGGTGTCGGCGGCGTCATCACCGTAGACCCAGTACGCCGTCTCGCCCCCGAGCACGTCGACCGTGCGGCGCTCGACCGGTATCGCGGCGAGCAGATCGGCGTACGGGTTGGGCATGGCATCGAGTTTACGAGGGGGTTCCGACATCGCTGGTTCCGGAGGCGAGGCAGTCCGTGTCCACAACCGGGAGTGCCGGCATCCCCGGCGCCGGCGGCGAGGCAGCCCGCCTGCACGACTGGGGGTTCCGACATCGCTGGTTCCGGAGGCGAGGCAGCCCGCCTGCACGACTGGGGGTTCCGACATCGCTGGTTCCGGAGGCGAAGCAGCCCGCCTGCACGACTGGGGGTTCCGACATCGCTGGTTCCGGAGGCGAAGCAGCCCGCCTGCACGACTGGGGGTTCCGACATCCCCGGCGCCGGCGGCGAGCACTCCCCGTGCACAACCCGGAGTTCCTGGCATCCCTCCCCCATTCCTGCGCGCCTCGCGGGTCGTGTCGGACCCCCGATCTACGGTGACCCCATGACCCTGTGGCAGGCCGAGCCGCTCCCGCTCTTCCAGACCCCCGAATGGACGCGTCTCGTCGGCGTCTTCGACCTCGAGACGACCGGCGTCGACGTCGAGAACGACCGCATCGTGACCGCGCACGTCGGTGTTCTCGATGCGGACGGCCACGTGATCGACGCGCGCGACTGGCTCGCCGACCCCGGCGTCGAGATCCCCGACGGCGCGGCCGCCATCCACGGGATCACCACCGAGCGAGCGCGGGCCGACGGCGCTCCCGCGCCGCGCGTCGTCGCCGAGGTCGTCGAGGCGCTCAGTGCACTCTTCGCCGCCGGGATCCCGGTCGTCGCGTACAACGCGCCGTTCGACTTCTCGCTGCTCAAGCACGAGGCGGTGCGGCACGGCATCGCTCCCATCGACTCCCCCTCTCCGGTGATCGACCCCCTCGTCGTCGACAAGACCTACGACCGCTACCGGCGTGGCAAACGCACGCTGTCGGTCGTGGCCGAGCATTACGCGGTGCCGTTGGAGTCGGCGCACGAAGCGTGTGCCGACGCGGTCGCCGCGGGCCGGCTCGCCCTGGCGCTCGCCGAACGCTTCGCGCCGTGGCTGCCTTCGACCGTCGAAGAACTGCACACGCGCCAGATCGCCTGGGCTCGCGCCCAAGCTGCGAGTCTCACCGAGTATTTCGTGAAGATCGGGCGTCTGGATGCCACGGCTCCCCCGCTCGACGGGGCGTGGCCGATCCGCTGAGGATGCCCGCGGTTCTCCTCGATGTTCGGCGCCCCGGCCAATGTCGGAGGTCCCCGATAGCGTTTCGACATGGACACCTCCGCTCCACCCGCCGACCGGCCGTCGCCGGCGGTGCGGTCGTGCGATGGAGTCCCGTGGCCCGACGAAGACGAGCTCGAGAACGAGGCGGCATGGGCGCGCCTGTTGGATCTCGAAATGTCGATTCCGGCCCACGCGGCGGGCCGTGTCGAGGACACGTTCTCCGGTGATCCCGCGCTTCCGGGCTGCGCAGTCACCTCCACCGACACGGCGGCTGCCTCGGTCTCCGATCTCGACGCCGTCCTCGGCCATCTCGAACTGATCGCCGCCGAACGGCACCGCCTCGCGGCCGAGGAGGGCCGCATCATCGCCGCCGTTCTCCGCGACGCCGCAGCCGACCCGACGCCCTGGGTCGGCCCCGACCCGACCCTCGACCTGGCGTGGAGCGATCCGCGAGGGCGCACCGTCCGCGCTGTCCGACGCGACCGCGTCGATCTCGCTCAGCGGGCCGCGGCAGCCGAGATGGCCGTGCGTCTGCGCGTATCCGAGCAGACCATCCGGACGCGCGCCACGCACGTCGAGGTGCTGCACGAGCGCTGCCCCCGGCTGTGGGACGAGTTCGCCGACGGACGCACGTCCGAGCGTCACGCCGTCGAGACGGCCCGCCTCGCGACCTCTCTTCCCGATGATGTCGGAGCCTGGAGCGCGTTCGACGAGGGCGTCGCCGACAGAGCGACGCAGCTGACCCCCACGAAGTTCGCCGTCTCTGCACGCGCCCTCCGTGAACGCGTCCACGCCGAGTCGATCGATGCCCGACACCGACGCGCCGCACGTGATCGCGGTGTGTGGATGACGCCCGAACTCGACGGCATGGCCTCGCTCACCGCACTCCTGCCCGCCGACCGGGCGCGCAGCATCATGTCGCGCCTGGATCGCGCGGCCCGACATCTCCACGCCGCGCCCGACGAGGAGCGCATCTTGGCGCAGCTACGGGCGGACGTCCTCGCGGATCTCGTGACCTCTCCCGAGCCCGACATGCCGGCTTCGGCGTCACTCCACGCCCCGTCCGCCGTCGCCGACGAGCGAACTGCCCCGCCCGCCGCAGCGGAGCACCGCTCCCCGGCACCGCCCACCTCGCCCACCGTCGTCGTCACCATCCCCGCCCTGACTCTTCTCGGCGCCGACGCCGAACCCGCCACGCTCGAGGGGTACGGTCCGATCGACCTCGACACCGCGCGCCGCCTCGCCGGCGAAGCACGCTCGTGGGTCCGCCTGCTCACGCACCCCGTGTCCGGCGCTCCCCTCGTGCTGGATCGACAGACCTATCGGGTTCCCGCTGCGCTTCGTCGCTGGCTGGGGGTTACCTCACCCACCTGCATCTTCCCCGGATGCAACCGCACCGCTCGCGATTGCGACCTCGACCACCTCACCGCCTGGGCCGATGGCGGAACCACGGATGCCGACAACCTCGAGCCGGAATGCCGACACCACCATCGCCTCCGCCACGAGACCCGATGGACACCGACGCGCGATCCCGCCACGGGTCAGATGAGCTGGCATTCACCGCTCGGCGGAGCCTACGACGCCGATCCACCCCCGTTCTGAGCCCGCAGCACCCTCGCCCGCATGACCGTGTCGCCGACCCGCATGACCGATGGCCTCTGCGCCTCTCGGCGCACCTGTGGGCGCGCAGCGACCCTTCGAGGAGACGCGCAAGACTCACGCGCGGCCGCGCCCTGCGCCGCCTTCCGCAGCTCTCCACACGCTCGAAGGAGCAGCGAAACAGAGCAGCGAAACAGAGCGGAGAAACAGAGCGGAGAAACAGCGCAGAGAAACAGCGCAGAGAAACAGAACAGCGAAACCACGCTCAAACGCTCCGTCAGCCCTCGACTGCCAGACTGATCCAGTGACCTGCCGCATCGCCACCGTCCAAATGGAGGCCGTTCCGAACGCCATCGACGGAAACGTCGCGCGCATCGCGCGCCTGGTCGAGGAGGCAGCGGCGGGAGGAGCCGACCTCGTGCTCTTCCCGGAAGCGGCCGTCACGGGTTATGACGACGGCACCTTCGCGCGACCACTGCCCGAGCTCGCCGATCCCACCTGGTGGGCTCGCCTTCAAGACGCCGTCGACCACGGCGGCGTCACCGCCATCGTCAACACCGCGATCCAGCGGGACGGATGCCGCTTCCTCGGCAACGTGATCCTGAGCCCGGGACGCGACCCGCTCCCCGCCTACGACAAGCAGCACCTGTACGACAGCGAGCGTTCCGTTTTCACGCCTGGCGCTCACGGCGCCTCCTTCACTCTCAAAGGCCTCCGGTTCGCGCTCTCCGTCTGTTATGACGCGAACTTCCCCGAGCACGCGGCCGCCGCGGCGCGAGCCGGCGCGCACGTGTACCTCAACAGCGGCGCCTACTTCCCCGGCGGTGAGCATCGCCGGGACCTCCACTACGCCGCGCGCGCCCTCGACAACGGCATGTACGTGGTCTTCAGCGGGCTCGTCGGCGCACCACACGACTTCATCGGTGGCGCCGCTGTCTTCGATCCGCTCGGTCGACGAATCACCGTCCCCGGTGAAGGCGAACACATCGCTTTCGCCGACCTCGATCCGGATGCCGTTGACGACGCGCGCCAGCACCAGCGCATGTGGGCGCAGCGTCGCGAGTCCCTCGGTGGCCATGAGCACGTGGGTTCGTTCGACAAGCCCGGCACCCGCCTCTGATCGCGAGCAACATCCGCACGAGGGGGCAAACACCCGCTCGACACGGTGCGGCGCCGTGCGCGTGGCCTTCGAGAGCATCCCTCACGCCCGAACAAGGCCGCCGAGCACCGCTCTCCCCCATGCCCACTCCCCGAGACCGCTCGCGGCGTTCAGGTGTCCGAGCGCACCGGCGTTCCGCAAGGTGCTCCCCCACCCGGAGGCGAGACCCTGCGCGACCTCCACCGAGCAGTACGGGTCGTCGGAACTCGCCACCACCGTGGTTGGACACGCCAGCGGCCGCACCGCGAGGCCGACGAAGCTCGGTGCCGCAGCTCGAGGAAAGGCATCGCCAGTCGGATCCGGAGGCGCCACGAGCAGCATCCCCGTCACCGGCGCGCGTTCGACCTGCTCGACTCGCTCGGGCTGCCTCTGGTCCCCGGTCCGCGCGTCCC
Organism: Microbacterium sp. Kw_RZR3; assembly: GCF_029222405.1. NCBI lineage: Bacteria > Bacillati > Actinomycetota > Actinomycetes > Micrococcales > Microbacteriaceae > Microbacterium > Microbacterium sp. Kw_RZR3. The sequence goes on from NZ_JARHXC010000224.1 coordinate 13,477, forward strand.
ACTCGGTCGCCGCCCAACACCCCAGACTGTGCGCGACGACGATCACCCGATCGGCCTGTCGCGCGAGGTCGGTCACGCATCGATCCACCGCGTCGACCCAGTCGTCGAGGTCGGGCTCATCCCACGATCGGGGCTCTACTCGCCGCGCATCACGGCCCCACCGCCGCTCCCAGTGCGTCTGCCAATGCTGCTCGCCCGACCCCCCGATGCCGGGAACGATCACATACGCCGCCATCGACGACCACCTCTCGACTCTTGCGTCTTCACTCGCGCTCTCCGTGAGCGCGCGACGCCGCTTCGGCGAGCATGATGGACTCACTCGCTCCGCGCATCTCGCGCGAGCGATCCATAAGCAAAGGGAACGGAACACGATGGAACCACTCGACGCGATCGACCGGCGCATCCTCGAACTCCTGCAGCACGACGGTCGACTGTCGGGTGCCGAGGTGGGGCGGAGAGTCGGCCTGTCGCAGCCCGCCGCGAGCGCGCGCATCCTGCGGCTCAAGCGCGCGGGCGTCATCGCCGGCTACCGCGCGGTGATCGACCCGGCCGCGGTGGGACTCGTCATCCACGCCGTCATCCGACTGCGCACGACCCACGCGCAGCTCTCGCCGGCCCGCGAACTCGCCGAACGCCTCCCGGAGGTCACGGCGATGGTCCGCGTGACGGGCGAGGACTGTCTCCTCTTCGACGTCAACTGCCCCGATGCCGCGCGGCTGGAGAAGGTGGTCGACGCGCTGGCGCGATTCGGCCCGGTGACGACGTCGCTCGTGCTCAGCACCTACCCACCGAAGCCGCTGCTTCCCACCCAGCACGGGTGATCAACACGTCCGCGCACACACCGATCGAAGCCGCTGCTTCCCTCGCAGCACGGCTGATCGACAACGTTCGCACACACCTACCCGCCGGGCCACCCCGCGCACGCACCCGTCGCTGACGGCCCCTCCGAAAGCAAAAGCCCCCATCCCGAAGGATGAGGGCTTTCGAAGCGAAACCGCTGAGGATCAACGACCGCCGAAGTTCTTGAAGCGCTGGTTGAACTTCTCGACACGACCGGCCGAGTCCATGATGCGCTGCTTGCCCGTGTAGAACGGGTGCGAAGCCGACGAGATTTCCACGTCGATGACGGGGTACTCCACGCCGTCCAGCTCGATCGTCTTGTCGCTCGAGACGGTCGAACGGGTGAGGAACGTGTCGCCCGAACCGAGGTCGCGGAACACGACGGCCTTGTACGTGGGGTGGATGTCAGTCTTCATGGGAGGTCCTTTGAGAAGTGGTGCCCTGGATTCTGCCAGGACGTCAAAGTCTGCGGCGCCGAAGGCACCAACAGGAGAGTCTACCAGGCGTGCGGAATGATTCGCGCGCAGTGATTCCCGCGCGACGTCAGACCGCGCGAGCGGCGTAGCGCCCCGCTTCGTGCGTGAGCGTGATCTCGAGGCCGAACGTCTTCGACAGGTTCTCGGCCGTGAGGGCCTCGCCGAGGGGCCCGGATGCCACGATCTCGCCGTCGCGGAGCAGGAGCACGTGCGTGAACCCGACGGGGATCTCCTCCACGTGGTGCGTCACCATCACCATGGCGGGCGTCGTGGGCGCCTGGGCGTACCCCGAGAGCAGCGCGAGCAGCTCTTCCCGGGCGCCGAGGTCGAGGCTGGCGGTGGGCTCGTCGAGCAGCAGCAGCTCGGGGTCGGTCATCACGGCCCGGGCGATCTGGACGCGCTTCTGCTCGCCGTCGCTCAGCGTGCCGAACGTGCGGTCCGCCAGGTGATCGAGTCGCCACTCCGCGAGCACGCGCAGCGCGCGACGCTCGTCGATGTCGTCGTACTGCTCGCGCCACCGACCCGTCACCGAGTACGCGGCGGTCAGCACGACGTCGAGCACCGTCTCCTCGGGCGGAACGCGTCGCGCCATCGCCGACGACGCGAAGCCGATACGCGGGCGCAGTTCGAAGACGTCGGTACGGCCGAGCTGCTCGCCGAGGATCGTCACCGTGCCCGATGTGGGGTGCAGGAGGGTGTCCGCGAGCTGCAGAACCGTCGTCTTCCCCGCGCCGTTGGGGCCGAGCACGACCCAGCGCTCGTCATCGGCGACGCTCCAGTCGAGATGGGACACGATGTCCCGCGTGTTCCGGCGGACGACGACGTCGGAGAACTCGAGAACCTGGGGCATGGAACTAGCCTAGCCGCGACAAGACCGCGCCCCCGCGCGACGCGACGACCTGGGGAGAACCGCGCGACTACTTCCCCGAGACCTCCGCGTACAGAGCCGCCGTGGTCTGCGCGATCGCCGCCCAGCTGAAGTCGTCGATGGCGCGCTGACGACCGGCCTCACCGAAGGCGCGGGCCGTCTCGGCATCCGTCACGACCTCCGTCAGCACGCGGGCCAGGTCGGCGACGAAACGCTCGGGGTCGACGGGCGTCCCGGTGCCGTCCTGCACCTGCTCGATCGGCACGAGTCGTCCCGTGACGCCGTCGACGACGACCTCCGGGATGCCGCCGGTCGCCGTCCCCACGACCGCCGCGCCGCACGCCATCGCCTCGAGGTTGACGATGCCGAGCGGCTCATACACCGACGGGCAGACGAACGTGGTCGCGGCGGTGAGGATCGCGCACAGCTCGTTGCGAGGGAGCAGACGATCGATCCAGACGACACCGTCACGCGTCGCCTGAAGCCCGCGGACGAGCTCTTCCACCTCGGCCATGATCTGCGGTGTGTCGGGCGCCCCCGCGCACAGGATCAGCTGCACGTCCGCCGGCAACAGCTCCGCCGCACGGAGCAGGTAAGGAAGCCCCTTCTGGCGGGTGATGCGACCGACGAAAACCACCGACGGCCGCGACGGGTCGATGCCCACGGAGGCGAGGAAGGCGTCGTCCGACACCGGATGCCACGCCTCGGTGTCGATGCCGTTGTAGATCACGCGCACCTTGGCGGGATCCAGCGACGGGTAGCTGCGCAGGATGTCGTCGCGCATGCCCGAGCTCACCGCGACGACGGCCGCGGCGCCCTCGTAGGCCGTCTTCTCGATGTAGCTCGACACGGCATAGCCCCCGCCGAGCTGCTCCGCCTTCCAGGGGCGAAGCGGCTCGAGGCTGTGCGCGGTGACGACGTGCGGGATGCCGTGGAGAAGGGATGCCAGGTGCCCGGCGAAGTTCGCGTACCAGGTGTGCGAGTGCACGACGTCCGCGCCGGCGACGTCGGAGACGATCTCGAGGTCGGTGCCGAGCGTCTGGATCGCGCCGTTCGCGGAGGCGAGCTCTACGGGCACACCGTACGAGGTCGTGTCGGCTTCGTCACGCGCCGCACCGAACGCGCGGACCTGCACCTCGGTGCCCTCGGCGCGCAGTGCCTTGACCAGTTCGGTGGCGTGGACCCCGGCTCCCCCGTAGATCTCCGGCGGGTACTCCTTGGTCACGATGTCGACGCGCATGAGACGAACCGTAGTACAGCGCACGGCGCGCCGAGAACGTGTTTCCGCAACCCGATGCGACCCCTAGTGTGGTGCCATGCCTGCAGCGCCGAAGGTCTTCGGAATCATCCTCGCCGGCGGCGAGGGAAAGCGACTCATGCCCCTCACGGCCGATCGCGCGAAACCCGCCGTCCCGTTCGGCGGTCAGTACCGCCTGATCGACTTCGCGATCTCGAATCTCATCAACTCGGGCCTGCGTCAGCTCGTCGTGCTCACGCAGTACAAGTCGCACAGCCTCGATCGCCACATCTCGCAGACCTGGCGGATGTCGCCCATGCTCGGCTCGTACGTGGCATCCGTCCCCGCTCAGCAGCGCCTCGGCAAACGATGGTTCTCGGGCTCCGCCGACGCGATCCTCCAGTCGATGAACCTGATCCGCGACGAGAAGCCCGACATCGTCGTCGTCATCGGTGCCGACCACGTGTACCGCATGGACTTCAACCAGATGCTCGACGCGCACATCGCCTCGGACGCACGTGCCACCGTCGCCGGCATCCGCCAGCCCATTTCGCTGGCGAACCAGTTCGGCGTCATCGACACCGACCCCACCGACCCGACGAAGATCCGCGAGTTCCTCGAGAAGCCCCAGAGCCCGGCCGGCCTGGTCGACTCGCCGCACGAGGTGCTCGCCTCGATGGGCAACTACATCTTCGACGCCGACGCCCTCGTCGAGGCCGTCACTCACGACGGAGAGCTGCCGACCTCGGCGCACGACATGGGCGGCGACATCGTGCCCTACTTCGTCAATCGGGGCGAGGCGGCGGTGTACGACTTCCAGCGCAACGACGTTCCCGGCTCCACTCCGCGCGACCGGTCGTACTGGCGCGACGTGGGCACGATCGAGTCGTTCTACGACGCCCACATGGACCTGATCTCGACGCTGCCGGTCTTCAACCTGTACAACAACGACTGGCCGATCTACTCGCAGATCGTCAACGCGCCGCCCGCGAAGTTCGTGCGCGACTCGGTGGGTCGCATCGGCAACGCGATCGACTCCATCGTCTCCCTCGGCTCGGTCCTGTCGGGGACCCACCTCGAACGCAGCGTCGTGGGCCCCTGGGCCCTCGCCGGCGGCGGATCGACGATCACGGACTCGGTGCTGTTCGACGGCGTCCGGGTCGGGGCGGGAGCGCGCATCCACCGCGCCATTCTCGACAAGAACGTCGTCCTCGAACCCGGCGCGACCATCGGCGTCGACCGCGAGCGCGACATCGCGCGCGGCTTCACCGTCACCGAGACGGGCATCACCGTCGTCGGCAAGGACGTGCACGTCCACGCGTGAACCCGGATTCCGGATGC
>NZ_JARHXC010000225.1:0-22535 GCF_029222405.1 Microbacterium sp. Kw_RZR3
GCGGGCGCCGCGAGCACAAGACGCAAGTCAGCGTTTCAGGGAAGGAGACGCGAGTATCCCCCGGGGGAGAGGGAGACGGGAGTCGCGGGGCGAAAGGGGAGCGACGGGAGTCCCGGGTCAGCCCGGGCTGGTCGGATCGACGTCGACGGTCCACGCCGTGACGGCGACGGTCGAGCCCTCGACGATGTCGAGTTCGAGGGGCCACGATCCGCGCACCATGCCCGGCGTCTGGGCGGCCCACACCGTATTCGTCACGAGCGCCCCGTGCGGCGAGGCCGCGTCCCAGCCGAGGACGGTGACGGCTTCGCCTCCCGCCGGGATCTCGATGCGCTGCGGGCCGGGGTCCTGCGCCATGAACGACCCGCCGTGCTCGATCGTGACGTCGAGGAGGTGGCCGTTCTGGTCGCCGAACGCGATGTCGGGGTATCCCTCGATGACGCAGGGTTCCTCCGAGAAGTTGAAGAGGCGCAAGGGCATGCCACGATGCCCCGTCGCCGCGTCGGGCTCCCCCTTGAGGACGGTGGCCCTGTCTTCGGTGCACCACTGCGGATCGTCGGGCACGACCGCGTCGGCGGTCTCGGGCACGGGCACCCCGGGCGCGTCCGGATCGGGGAGCGCACCGAAGCTGGAGGCGGCGTCGATCTCCTGCTGCGCGGCCACCTCGGCCTCGATCGCGGCTTCGCGGCCGGCGTCGGCCACCGCGCCCGCGACGACCGCACCAACGAGCGCTACGGCGGCGGCGGGCAGGAACCACGCGGGTGTGCGCGCGGGTGCCGACTCCGCCGCAGCCCCTCGGGCGATGAGGGCAGGGATCCAGCCCGCCGCGAGCCCCCACAGGGCCCCCGCGGCGGTCGCGACACCGAAGCCGCTCGACAGCAGCCCGCGCGGGCCGAAGGAGACGATCCACGACCACCCGGCGCCGAGGTCGAAACCCAGCCCCACGAGGGCGGCGGCGAGAACGAGAGCGAACCACGATGCCACCACCGGCGCCCCGTGACGCCGGAGCATCGCGGCGAGCGCCACGAAGACGACGAAGAGGACGACACCGCCGACGATGGTCGCGACGACGCCGAAACCGCCGCTCTGGTAGGCGGTCAGGCTCGTCGGCACCAGCTCCGGCAGGATGCTCGACAGCTGGGCGACGCCGTTCGGGATCTGCAGCAGGGCGTCGCGGATTCCGGCGGTGGCGATCCACAGGACCGCCGCGACGGCGGCCGCCACGAGCAGGCGCGGGGTGAGGAAGGTACGCATCGTCCTCATCCTGGCGTACACCGTCCCCCGCGAACCGGAGGATCCGCCGCGAGCCTCAGCCGACCGGCGTCGCCGCGGCGGCGACCTCGTCTTCTTCGGTCGCCACCAGCTGGCCGCACGCGCCGTCGATCTCTTTGCCGCGGGTGTCACGGAGGGTCGTCGGGATGCCGGCGTCGTTGAGGCGGCGCACGAACTCGTTCTGCACGGGGACCTCGGATGCCGTCCAGATCGAGCCCGGGGTCGGGTTCAGAGGAATCGGGTTGACGTGCACCCAGCCGCGACCGCGGGCGTTCAGCTTGTCGGCCAGCAGGTCGGCGCGCCACGCGTGGTCGTTCATGTCCTTGATCAGGGCATATTCGATGGAGACGCGGCGCCCGGTCTTGTCGAAGTAGGCGCGGGCGGCATCCAGTGCCTCGTCGACCTTCCAGCGGGAGTTCACCGGGATGAGCTCGTCGCGCAGACCGTCGTCGGGCGCGTGCAGCGAGAGGGCGAAGGTCACCGGGATGTCCTCGTCGGCGAGCTTCTTGATCGCGGGTACCAGGCCGACGGTCGACACCGTGATGCCGCGGGCGCTCATGCCCAGGCCGTGCTCCTTGTCGACCATGACGCGCACGGCCTGCATCACGCGGGCGTAGTTCGCGAGCGGCTCGCCCATGCCCATGAAGACGATGTTGCTCACGCGCTCGGGCACCTGGCCGGGTCCCTGAGCCTGTCGAAGGGTCTTGCCGCCCAGGCCACCGGCGGCGATGAGCGCGTTGGCACGCACGATCTGCTCGATGATCTCGGCCGCCGACATGTTGCGGGTGAGCCCCGCCTGGCCGGTGGCGCAGAACGGGCAGTTCATGCCGCAGCCCGCCTGCGACGACACGCACAGGGTGATGCGGCCGGGGTAGCGCATGAGCACCGACTCGACGAGCGCACCGTCGTGCAGCTTCCACAGGAACTTGATCGTGTCGCCGCGGTCGGTCTCGAGCCGGCGCACTTCGGTGAGCAGGGGCGGGAGGAGCCCCGCGACGAGCTCTTCGCGACCGGATGCCGGCAGGTCGGTCATGTCGGCGGCATCCGACGTGTAATGAGTGAAGTAGTGCTTCTCGAGCTGCTTCGCGCGGAAGCCGGGGAGGCCGAGCTCCTTCACCTTCTCGACGCGCTCGGCGGCGGTCATGTCGGCGAGGTGCACGGGCGGCTTGCCGCGCTTGGGGCTCGCGAACTGCAGCAGCGGACGCCCGGTCTCGTCCTTTGCCTGCTGCCAGCCCTCGGTCTTCGGCCGCACCTGGCGTGCCGGAGCGGTCCGCGGACGCGTCTCGCGGATGCCGGTGTCGGCCGGCGCCCCCGCGGGGCGCGCCTGCCGGGGCGTGGTGGAGCGCACGGGGGGCTGATCGGTCATGGTTTCCAGGGTACCGGGGCGCGCCTGCGCTGCGGCTGGGCGCGGCGCAGGCGCGTGAGTTGCCGCACTTGGTCGCCTCACGCGGAGTCACGCGACAACGCACGGCAACTCACGAGCGCCCGCACGGACACTTGCCGCACATCGCCACCACGAGCAGCACCAAACGACAAACCGCGGCAAGTCACCCGGGACGCCACCGCCCTAAACTGCATCCCATGCCCGGTGCCGGTGACGTCTCCCTCCCGCCCGGCGGCGTGCAGAAGCTGCTCAACAACAACGTCGTCGTGGCGATCGACGCCGACGGCCGCGAGCGGGTGCTGATGGGGCGGGGCATCGGATTCCAGCTCAAGCACGAGGGCCAGGTCGACCCGGCGAAGGTCGAGAAGACGTTCGTTCTCGAACAGGGCAGCGACACCGCCCACGCGCAGAAGCTCCTCACCGACGCTCCCTACGCGCTCGTCGAGGCGGTGCTGCACGCCGTCGACCAGGCCGAGCGCGACCTCGGCCGCGACCTCGGCCGCCGCCTGCCCCTGGCCGTTATCGACCACGTGAACTACGTCGTCGAGCGCCTCGACCAGGGCATCCGCATCCCCGGGACCTCGATGCCCGAGCTGCGGATCCTCCACCCCGACGAGTCGCGCGCCGCGGAGCGCATGGCGGCCTCGATCGCGGCATCCCTCGATCGTCAGCTTCCGCCCGAGGAGGGCGTGTTCCTCACGATGCACCTGCTCAACGCGACGCGCGACGAGCCGAACGGCACCGCGGCGCTGCTGTTCCGCCGTGTGCAGCACGTCGTGCGCACGGTCGAAACGGGCCTCGGCGTGGCCCTCGACACCGAGAGCCCCGACTACGCGCGGTTCATCCTGCACGTGCGGTTTCTCCTGCAGCGGCTCGTGAACCGTGCGATGCTGACGAGCGGCGACTCGTCGTTCTTCGAGTTCGCCAAGCACCGCTACCCCCGCGCCTTCGGCATCGCCGAAAGCGTGAAAGGCTACGTGCTCGCGGCGACGGGGTCGACGCTGACCGACGAAGAGGTGCTGTACCTCACGGTGCACATCGAGCGACTCGCCACGAGCATGGGGCGTCCCGACGACACGACCCGTCCCATCGCGTCCGCGTAGCCCGCGGGCGACCGGCTACACCTCGGGATCCGCCGGGCACCCCTGCGCGCGTGCGGCGCTCTGCTCTCCCGCGGGGTCGGCCGGGCACCCCTCCGCGTCGGCCGGGTCGGCGGCGCACACGTCCGCCTCGGCGGTCACCGCCATCCGACGATCGGGGTCGAGCCTGCCCAGGATGGCGTACGAGATGTCGGCCAGCCGTTTCACTCCGCCGGGCTCGAGCGCGTCGAGGATCATTTCGCGCACGGCCGCGTCGAAGCCCGGCCGGCTGCGGGCGTACACGCGCGCCCCCTCGTCGGTGAGGAGCGCATTCGTGGCGCGACCGTCTTCCTCGCACGCGGCCTTGTGCACGAGCCCTTTCTGGGCGAGCCCGCTGACCACGCGCGAGAGCCGCGGCAGCGTGGCGTTGGTGCGGGCCGCGAGGGCGGTGAGCCGCATCCGGTTGCCGTCGGCCTCGGCGAGCGCCTCGAGGAGCGAGAACTCGAACGCGGTCACGCCGGCTTCGACGAGGTGGCGATCGAGCGCGGTGGGCAGAAGCTCGAGCAGTGCCCGCAGGCGCGCGATCGCGACGCGTTCCTCGTGACTCAAAGCGTGCATACTCCGATCGTACCTTTGGTTGCACCTACAAGTAACTGCCGTATAGTTGTAGGTACAACGAAGAGAGTCGTCGACTGAGGACTCACCAGCAGAGAGGACACACGAGATGTCGAGCTTCACCATCATCGGAACCGGCAACATGGGCAGCGCGATCGGCGGGGTGCTCGCCGCGGGCGGCAACGACGTCGTGCACGTCAGCCACGACACGCTCGCGACCGCGGCGATCGACACCGACGCCGTGATCCTGGCCGTCCCCTACGGCGCCATCGCGGAGATCCTCGAGGTCGCGGGCGACCAGCTCGCCGGCAAGGTCGTCGTCGACATCAGCAACCCCCTGAACTTCGAGACCTTCGACTCGCTCCTGGTCCCCGCCGACAGCTCCGCCGCGGCAGAGCTCCAGGCGAAGCTGCCCGACAGCTCCGTGATCAAGGCCTTCAACACGAACTTCGCCGCGACCCTCTCGGCGGCGCAGCTGGGCGGGGTGGCGACCACCGTCCTCGTCGCCGGAGACGACGACGCCGCCAAGAACGTGCTCATCTCGGCCGTCACCGCCGGCGGAGTCGCCGCCCTCGACGCCGGCTCCCTCAGCCGCGCCCGCGAACTCGAGGCGATCGGCTTCCTGCAGCTCACCCTCGCCGTGAGCGAGAAGGTCGGCTGGAACGCCGGCTTCGCCGTCATCCGCTGACCCCGAGACGCCCGAGCACCGGAGGTTCCTCGTGACCATCGCCACCGACGACCGCATCCTGCACCCCGACACGACGATGGGGGCTGTGACGCTGCGTGTCGCCGACCTCGAGATGATGTCGCAGTACTACTCCTCGGCCTTCTCGATGGAGCCGCTGCAGGAGCGCACCCGCGGTCGCGAGGTGCACCGCGTGCTCGGGCGGGCCGACACCCCCCTCGTCCGCCTCATCCACACCCCCGATCTCCCGGTCGCGCGCCCCGGCGAGGCGGGCCTGTTCCACACCGCGCTGCTCTTCGACGACCCCGGCTCCTTGGCATCCGCCGTCTATCGCGCCGCGCAGCATCCGCGAAGCAGGTTCGCCGGGTCGAGCGACCATCACGTCAGCGAGGCGTTCTACTTCACCGACCCCGAGGGCAACGATGTCGAGCTGTACATCGACCGCGACCGTTCGCAGTGGGGCCGCTTCGGACGCGCGATCTGGATGACGACGGAGTACCTGGACCCGAACGACTATCTGCGTCGGCACCTGCCACTGTCGGAGGGGGATGCCGCCCCCGCCCGCGCGGGACGCGTCGGGCACGTGCACCTCCAGGTCGGCGACGTCGACCGGGCGCGGGCGTTCTACGTCGACGCGCTCGGATTCGAAACGACGCAGTCCGACATCCCCGGTGCGATCTTCGCCTCGGCGGGCGGATACCACCACCACGTCGCCATGAACACCTGGCGCAGTGCCGGTGCCGGCCCCCGCGCGGCGAGCCTCGGGCTCGGCGACGTGTCGATCACCGTGCCCACCCCGACCGAGCTCGAGGCGCTCGTCGCGCGACTGAGAGAGAAGGCCATCCCCTTCGCCGCGGACGGTCGCGCCGTCACCCTCACCGACCCGTGGAACACTTCCGTCACGGTGGCCCTCCCCGACGACTCCGTCGACGAAGCCCTCTCCCGCTGACCGACCGATATTGAAAGGCGAAACACATGCCGGAATCCCCTCTGCCCGAGGCTGCGCTCGAGTTCCTGCGCAAGCCCAACCCCGCCGTGATGGCGACCGTGAACAAGAAGGGGCAGCCCGTCTCGGTGGCGACGTGGTACCTCCTCGACGACGACGGACACCTCATGTTCTGCATGAACACCGACCGCGCCCGTCTGAAGCACCTGCGCGAGAACGGCCACGTCGCCCTGACCGCCTTCGCCGCCGACGACTTCGGCAGCCACCTGTCGCTGCAGGGCCACGTCGTCTCGATCGAGCCCGACGAGGGCTTCGCCGGAATCGACCGCCTCGCCCGCCACTACCTCGGCACCGACTACCCGGCCCGTGAAGACCCGCTCGTCACCGTGCGGGTGGCCATCGACAAGTGGTTCGGGTGGTCGGGCGGTCGCCTGCGCGAGTTCTGATCCGACACCGCCACCGCCACCGTTCCGACGCCCGAACACGCCACGGTCACGGTCACGGTCACGGCGCCACGGTCACATGGTCAGACGGCTGACGTGGAGTGTGAGGTAGAGCACCTCGTCGGTCGAAAGCGCTCGATCGAACCGAGCGGCGAAGAGATCAGCGATGCGCTGCGCCGCTGCGTACGCGTCGGGACGCGAGGCCCGCAACGCCTCGAGAAGGGAATCGTCGCCGTCCCCCGCGACGATGCGCCCTGACTGTTCGCGCGCGAACAGAAAACGCAGGTGAGTGACGAACCTCGCGACCGGCGCAGACTCCTCGTCGATCGCGAGACCGAAGGTGCTCTGGACGATGTCGAGGGTCTGGCTCAGCACCTGTGTCATCTGCAGGGCCGCCTTCACATCGGCGTCGCCCAATTGCGCGTTGACGAAGTGCAGCGCGAGGGGGATGGCTTCCTGGTCGGGCAATCGCATACCGGTTCGATGCTCGATGATGTCGAGCGCGCGCTTTCCCACCGCCGCCTCTGCGGGATACAGCTGTCGCACCTCCCACCGCAACGGGTAGTCGATCGGCGTGGTGCCCTCTGCAACGCGTCGCAAAGCGAAGGAGATGTGGTCGGCCAGGGGCAGCAGGACGTGCCCGCCGATACCTTTGCCCAGGATGCCGCGCGCCACGCGCAACACCTCGTCGGCGAGAGCGAGGTGTTTGGAGGGGATGTCCCGCAGCAGGGCGACGATGCGCTCGACGCTGGCGGAGGGCCCCGGGGTGAACCGCTTCTCGACGAGACGCATGTCCACGGTGGAACCCGCCCGCACGTGGAACCCCACGCCGCGACCCATCAGGATCTGCTCGATCCCGCGGCGGTCCACCGCCAGGACGACCGAGTTGTTGAAGACGCGCACAACCTGCATGGTGAATGACTCCGCGGTCTGTCGGGAACCCGGGCCGAGGGGACACCCCGGCCCGGGCGCTTCGGCTCAGAGGTTCTCGCCGTGTGAGGCGATGAGGTCGCGATACCAGAAGAACGAGTCCTTGCGGATCCGGGTGAGGGATCCTTGCCCGTAATCGTCCTGGTCGACGTAGATGTAACCGTAACGCTTGCTCATCTGCGAGGTGCCGGACGAGGGGAAGTCGATCGGCCCCCACGAGGTGAACCCCACCACCTCGACGCCGTCGGCGATGGCCTCTCGGATCTGCTCGATGTGCCGGCGCAGGAAGTCGATACGGTACGGGTCGTGGACCGAGCCGTCGGCCTCGACGGTGTCGATCGCGCCCAGGCCGCACTCGACCACGAACAGCGGCAACTGATAGCGGTCGTACATGCGGTTCAAACTCGAACGCAGGCCGACAGGGTCGATCGGCCATCCCCACTCGCTCCCGTCCTGGAGGTAGGGGTTCTTGACCGCGCCGAGCAGCGACCCGTACTCGTCGTCCGCCCCGTCACGGTACAGCGAGACGTGCGAGACGTAGTAGCTGAAAGCGATGTAGTCGATCGTGCCGTTTCGCAGCGCCTCGGCATCGGAGTCGTCCACCTCGATCGAGATACCCGTATCGGCGAAGTATCGCCGAATGTAGCCGGGGTACTCCCCTCGCACGGCCACGTCGGTGTAGAAGAGATTGCGCTGATCCTCCTTCACCGCCTGGAAGGCGTCCAAGGGCTTCGGGGTGGCGGGGTAGGTCTCGATCCGATTGACCATGATGCCGATGCGGCCTCCGTCGGGCAGGATGCGACGAGCCTCGGCGACCACGAGCGCGCTCGCGACGAGCTGGTGATGGCTCGCCTGATACGCGACTTCGTGCAGGGGACGATCCGTGCGCTCGATCAGTACTCCCGCCCCCGTGTAGACATCGGTGAGGTTCATGTTGAGTTCGTTGAACGTCATCCAGTAGCCCACTTTGTGGGCATAGCGTTCGAGAACCGTGGTCGCGAAGCGGACGAAGTGCGCGATCGGCTCGCGACTCAGCCACCCGTTGTAGCGATCGACGAGTTCGACCGGCATCTCGAAGTGAGACAGCGTGACGACGGGGGTGATCCCTTTGTCCAGCATTTCGTCGAACAACCGGTCGTAGAACTGCAGTCCGGCTTCGTTCGGCTCGGTTTCCAGACCCGTGGGGAAGATTCGGGTCCAGGCGATCGAGACCCGCAGGGCGGTGAACCCCATCTCGGCGAAGAGTGCGATGTCTTCGGGGTAACGGTGATAGAAGTCGATGCCCCATCGCTTCGGATGCACGCCCCCGTCGGTACCGGCCCGATTGGCCGCGAAGTCGGCGGCGCTCACGCTGAAGGTGAAATTGTCGGCGCCGTTCTCCACCTCGGGTTTGAATGCGGCATAGTCCGCGGTGGAGGCACCCTTTCCGTCGACGCCGAACGCGCCCTCGATCTGATTCGCGGCGGTGGCACCGCCCCAAAGGAAGCCGTCGGGGAATCGCAGCTGAGTCATACGTGGTCCTTTCGATAGGGGAGATGAAGGAGGAGTGTCACGCGCGCACGCGGAACAGCGGAGTGGATGCCGCGACCACGCCGCGGCCGGCCGCCTCGACGTTCGTCGGGTCGGCCTCGTTCGTGATGACGACGAGCGTCGTGGTGTCGTAGCCCGCCGCCTCGATGGCCGCGATGTCGGCGGTCGTGAGCAGCTGCCCGACCTCGACCCGATCGCCGGCGGCCACAGCGGCATGGAAATGACGCCCCTCGAGCCGGACGGTGTCGATACCGACGTGCACGAGGACCTCGACGCCCTCATCGGTGATGACGCCGAAGGCATGCGGCATGACGCTCACGATCTGACCGCGGGCGGGTGAGACGATCCGATCCGATGCCGGGCGCACGGCCGCTCCCGGTCCGATCGCGCCGCTGGAGAAGGCGGGCTCTGCGACGTCGTCGAGGTCGATCGCTTCTCCATCCACGGGTGACGCGATGTCGATGAAGGCCGTCGACCCGGCCGAGCGCGCCTCCGTCCGACGCAGGCCGCCTGCGGAGACAGGAGCAAGGGGGACGGATGCCGAGGCCTTGGCATCCGGTGCACCGACTCCGGCACTGTCGTCGTCGATGGGGTCTTTGAAGCCGAAGACCAGCGTGAGCAGGAAGGCGAGAACGGTGGCGCCGACGGTACCGATCACCTGCAGGGCGAAGTTGCCGTAGTTCAGGTACACGGGAAGGGTCATGAATGACGGCGCCACCACGGCTCCCGCAGCGGAGCCGCCCCACGCCGCGAGGCCACCGCCGAGCGCACCGGCGATCGAGGCGAAGACGAAGGGGCGCTTCAGGGGGAGAGTGACGCCGTAGAGGATCGGCTCGGTCACGCCGGCGACGAGGCCGCTGACCGTCGCGGGTCCGGCGACGGCCTTCAGCCGACGGCTTCGCGTGCGCAGGAACACCGCGAGCGCGGCACCACCCTGAGCCATCACGGCCGCCGGGAAGGGTGCCAGCAGGAGCGTATGCCCGGTGGTGGCGACGTCGTTGATCATGAGGGCGATGAGGCCCCAGTGCAGGCCGAGCACCACGATGAGCTGCTGGAGACCGCCGACGATGAAGCCCGCCAGCGCCGGGCTGAACGACCACAGCTGCGCGAGCCCTGCGGACAGCGCTGCGCTGAGCCACGTGGTCGCGGGGCCGATCGTGAGCAGCGCGAGGGGGAAGAGGGTCGCGACGACGATGAGCGGCGTCATGAAGTTGCGGATGGAGCTGTGCAGGATCCGCCCCAGCAGCTTCTCGTAGTGACTCTGCACCCAGACGATCACGATGATGGGGATGACCGACGATGTGTACGTCGTCATGATGACAGGGATGCCGAGGAAGTGCACCGAGTCGGCCGCAGCCAGGGCCGTAATGGCCGGGTAGATGAGCGCACCGGCGAGAGTGAGTGCGGTGAAGGGGCTCGCACCGAACCTCCGGGCGGAGGTGATCGCCAGGAACATCGGCAAGAAGTAGAAGACCGCGTCGGCACCGGCGTTCAAGATGACAGAGGTCTGCGAGTCCTGCGGCAGCCAGCCGAGCGCTGCGAGCGCGAAGAGAATCCCCTTGAGCAGACCCGTTCCCGCGAGCACCCAGAGGATGGGCTGGAAGATCGACGAGATCAGCTCGACGACGCGGTTGAAGATGTTCCTCGATGCGGCCGGCGCAGCGGGCAAGGGCGCCGTCTCTGACCGGGCGTCGGTCAGCTTGTCGAGCGCCTCCGCGACCTTGACCACGTCGTTGCCGATGACGACCTGGAACTGTCCGCCGCCCTCGACGACGGTCACCACTCCGTCGATCTTCTCCACCGCGTCCTTGTCCGCGCGCTGACGGTCGTTCAGGACGAATCGGAGCCGGGTCATGCAGTTGGTGACGGAGTGGATGTTCCCCGCGCCGCCGACCGCATCGACCACCTCCGTCGCCAGACGATCGAACCTCGTTGTCGTGTCCATGACTCTTCCTCGAATCTTCGGCGGACGGTTTTGCAGCCGCCCGAAGGGCAAAAAAAAGAGACCCAAGCTCTATACGAGCCGCGAAGCGACTCATCGAGCTTGGGTCTTGCCGGTGTATCCGTAACAATCCCAACCGGGTGCGCCCCGTCGGCGCACGAACGCGACTGTAGCAGGTGTGGACGAGAACGCAAGAGCGACGGCTCTGATGGATCGAATCGGGTGAGGGGGCGACGGGCTGCCAAAAAAGTCCAGAATTCGAAACACCGAAGTAACGATGATCGCTATAACATCAGTGCACAGCAATCGTTTGCACAAGCGCGACACCTACGTCGACGCATCCTCGTTAGGAGAGTGATAGTGAGCACCTCACTGAAAGAAGCGCAGACCATGGACGCATTTTTCGGCGCTCCCGGGCCTGATTATGACATCGTCGCGAAGGCGCGAGCGATGCAGCCTCTCATCCGCGAATACGCGGAGCAGGGAGAGAAGAACCGTCGCGTCGCCGACGAGGTCATCGAGGCGATGAAGGATGCCGGCCTCCTTCACATCTCGATCCCTGAGCGGTGGGGCGGGTACGGCGCGAACTTCCGCACATTCATCGACGCCGTCTCCGAGATCGGCCGTGCCGACGGCGCCACGGGCTGGGTGTCGGCGCTGCTGAACTCCTCGACATGGTTCGCCACCCTCTTCTCCGAACAGGCGCAGGAGGATGTGTTCGGGGCGAACCCCCGTTCCCTCGTGTCGGCGGTGCTCTCGCCCGGCGGCCCCTTCATGCAGGCGAACTCGACGAAGAAGTTCGAGCGTGTCGAGGGTGGCATCCGGGTGTCGGGCGAGTGGGGATACTCCACTGGTTCCCTTTACGCCGACTGGTCGATCGTGCCGGTGCGTACCGACACCGATGAGAACGGCCTGCCCGTCAACTCGCTCGTGCTCATCCCCAAGTCCGACGCGACGATCCGTGACACCTGGCACACCGTGGGCATGCGCGGGACCGGCTCGAACACCCTCGTCGTCGAGGACGTCTTCATTCCGGACCACCGCATCGAGCCCATCGGCAACTTCGCCGCCGAGCAGTACCCGCGCGTGTGGGCCGAAGAAGACAACTACCACGCCTCGTTCGTACCGGTCGCCGAGATCATTCTGAGCTCGGTGCAGATCGGTATGGCCCGCGGCGCGATCGACCTGACGATCGCCTCGGGCGAGAAGGCCGTCACGTACTCGGTCTACCAGCACGCCAAGAACTCCGTCGTGCACCAGATCGAGCTGGCGAAGGCCCAGTCGGAGGCGGATCAGGCGTACTTCCTCGCCGTCCGCACCGCCGCCGCGATCGACGCGGCCGCACGTGACCGTCGTCCGATGACGATCGCAGAGCGTGCCCGTGCTCGTATGGACAACGGTCAGGCGGCTGCCCTGTCTCGCAAGGCCATCAACCGGTGCCTCAGCATCACCGGCGCCTTCAGCTTCGCCGAGATCAACCCGCTCCAGCGCTTCTGGCGTAACAGCGAGACCGCGAGCCGCCACGCCCTCGTGCACCCCGAAATCGGTGCCGAGGTCTACGGCAAGGTGCTCTTCGGCGTCGAGGATCCCGTGCAGCCCTTCTGAGCACTGGTCTGCCGAAGCCCCCGGTCGTCGCCTCTGGCGTCGCCCGGGGGCTTCGGTCTGCCCGGATGCCCGACCGCTGAGGCACGTCGAGGCCGCCGGCCGCGCACGAAGCGTCGACGCGGCACCGCGGCGCATCGCGCGGCTGCCACGGGCAGAGCACGACCTCGACGCGACCCGGGGCGCACCCGCTGTACGGTCGCCACGCGCGTCCGGGAGCGGCGCGACCCGCTGGCCTCCGGCAAGAACGACGAGGACCTCCGAGCGAGAGGAGTCGTGCTCCCCTTTGCGCTCGAAGGTCCCGTCGACACCCATGGCGAGTCGTCGCGACGCAGCTCACCGCGCCACGGCGAGACTCAGGCGACCCAGACGGTCTTCAGGTTGCAGAACTCGCGGATCCCCTCGAGCGAGAGCTCACGCCCATACCCTGACCGCTTGATGCCGCCGAAGGGGAGTTCGGGGTACGAGATCGTCATGCCGTTGACGAACACCGCGCCCGACTCGATCCCCTCGATCGCCCGCTCGATCTCGTGCTCGTCCGTGCTCCAGAAGGCCGAGCCCAGCCCGTAATCGAGCCCATTGGCGATCGCGAGCGCATGGTCCAGCGACGTGGCCTCGTAGACGCTGGCCACCGGGCCGAACGCCTCTTCGGTGAACAGCCGCATCTGCGGGGTGACTCCCGCGATCACGGTCGGCGGGTAGAACCACCCCTCGATCTCGGGGTCGACAGAGCCGCCCACGATGATCTCCGCGCCCTTCGACCGGGCGTCTTCGACGAGACCGACGATATCGTCGCGACCCGACGAGGTCGCCAGGGGTCCGATATCCGTGGTCTCCTCATGCGGATCGCCGACGCGTAGTGCCGCCATCCGCTCAGCGAACCTGTGGACGAACGCCTCGTAGACGTCGGTGTGCACGATGAAGCGCTTCGCGTTGATGCACGCCTGGCCGTTGTTGCTGGTGCGGGCACGGACCGCGGTGTCAGCGGCGGCATCGAGATCGGCCGAGGGCATGACGACGAAGGGATCGGAGCCCCCGAGCTCGAGGACGGCCTTCTTGAGCACGTCGCCGGCCGTCGCCGCGATCGAGCGTCCCGCGTTCTCCGACCCCGTCAGGGTGACGGCCGCGACCCGAGGATCGCGGATGACGGCTGCGACCCGTGAGGAGTTGATCAAGAGGGTCGAGAACGATCCCGGGGGGAACCCCGCCCGAGTGAACAGATCGCCCAGATAAAGCGCCGCCTGAGGAACATTGGAGGCGTGCTTCAGGATGCCGGCATTGCCCGCCATCAGCGCGGGTGCAGCGAAGCGCACGACCTGCCAGATGGGATAGTTCCACGGCATGACAGCCAGCACCACGCCGAGGGGGTCGAACCGCGTACCCGCACGCGTGGCCCCCACAGCGGAGGGTGCGTCGAGGCTACGCCCGGTGAGGAATTCCTCGGCGTGCTCGGCGTAGTACCGCATCGCGTAGGCGGACTTGCCCACCTCCGCGCGAGACTGCGCGAGGGGCTTGCCCATCTCGTCGGTGATGAGCCGGGCGACGCTCTCGAGGTCGGCCTCCAGCAGGTCGGCCGCGACGTTCATGAAATCCGCGCGGCGCGCCCACCCCGCTGCGGCCAGCAGCGGAACCGCCGCACGGGCTGCGGCGAGCTTGCGCTCGACGACGTCGGCGTCGTCCTCGTCGAATGCTGCCAGTTCGTGCCCCGTCGTGGGATCGATGCTGCGAATGGTCGGCATGGTCTTCTTCCTTCGGTTCGGTCTGGTCAGATGAGGATCGCCAGCGGATTCTCGACGGCACGTTGGAATGCCGCGAGCCACTGGGCCGCGACCGCGCCGTCGAGCACTCGGTGATCGGCCGAGAGCGTCACGGTCATGACCTGACCGACAGCGAGCTGGCCGTCGGCATCGACGAGCGGTATCCGGCGCGCGGCACCGACGGCGAGGATGCCCGATTGCGGCGGGTTCAGGATCGCGCTGAACTGGGAGATGTCGTACATGCCGAGGTTCGACACCGAGAAGCTGCCCCCCTCGATCTCCGCCTGCTTCAGTCGCCCTTCGCGCGCACGATTCGCCAGGTCGGCGATGGTCGCACTGACCTGAGTGAGCGACATCTTCTCGATCCCTCGAACGACAGGGGTCGTGAGACCCCCCGCCGTTGCGACGGCGACAGAAACGTCCGCTGACGAGAAGCGACGGATGCTGTCGCCGTTCCAGATCGCGTTGGCCTGCGGAACCTCCATCAGCGCCGTCGCAACCGCTTTCACGACCAAGTCGTTGACGGAGATCTTGCGCGGTGCGCTGCGGTTGACCTGTGCGCGCAAGTCCATCAGCGCGTCGACACGGCAGTCGGCGACGAGGTAGAAGTGCGGCACCGTCGACTTGCTCTCCGTCAAACGCCGAGCGATCGCCTTTCGCATGCGATCGAGGGGGACGTCGTCCCACCCGGGCCGGGCGGATGCCGAGGCAGGCGGCGCCGTGACGCCGATCGGCGCCGCCGCGGCAGCGGTGGTCGCCACAGGACGCTCGGTCTTCGAGGCGGCCTCCGACGCCCGCTGGGCGAGGTGGGCCTCGAAGTCGCGCCGAACGATGCGACCGTTCGGCCCCGTCCCCCGCACATCCGCGAGTGACACGGCGTGCTGCACGGCCAGTCGCCGCACCAGCGGGGTGGCGATGAGCCGTCGTCCCGGATCGGGTGCGTCGTCCGCCGCGGGTTGAGACGCGGCGGTTTGCGGCGCGACGGTTTGCGACGCGGCGGCCGACTCGACGGACTCCGTCGCAGACGAAGCGCTGATCTCGGAGGCCACCTCTGCGGGGAGCTCACCCAGCCCGAGGACGGACAGGGCTCGGTCGATGTCCTCGTCGCTCTCCCCTTCGCCGAGCAGAATGAAGAGGGGATCACCCACGGCCACGCTGTCACCGTCGGCGACGAGGAGGCGTCCGATCGTGCCGTCGGCCTCGGCGGTCAATTCCACGCTGGCCTTGTCCGTTTCGATCTCGGCGATGGGTTGCTCCCGCACGACGGACGTACCGGGCGTGACGAGCCACGACTGCACAGCCGCTTCCTCTGCACCGGCGAGGATCTCTGGCATCCGGATGATCTCGACCATGATCAGCCTCCGAATCCGCGGCGGACTGCTTCGAGACCGGCGACAACCTCTTCGGTGCCGGCGATCGCGGCCCTCTCCAACACGCGCGAGATGCTGGGGGACGCCTCTTCTCCGGTGACCCGCGCGACGGGCTGGTCCAGCCAGTCGAAGAACCTGCGCTGGATCTCGTCCGCCAGCCACGCGCCGTACGACGTGCCCTGGGCACCCTGTTCGACGATCAGCACGGCGTTCGTCTTTCGAATGCTCTCGCCGATCGTCTCCCAGTCGAGGGAGGCGCGGTCCAGCCAGCGCAGGTCGATGAGCTCCGCGTCGATGCCGGTCCGCTCGATCGCCTCTTTGGTGTGCGCGACCATCGAGAGATACGACAGAACCGTGACGTCCGCCCCCTCGCGGACAACGGCCGCCGATCCCGGCGGGATGACATAGTCGAGGTCGCCCTCGGGCACCTCGTCCGCAGCGCCGTAGAGATCGACGTGCTCGATCACGAGGACCGGGTCCTGCAGAGCGAGAGCGGCGTTCATCAGCCCGACGTAGTCCGAGGCGTTCGATGCCGCGACGATCCGCCACCCCGGGCTCGTGGCGAAGATCCCGGCGGGGTCCATCAGGTGCTGCGAACCGTACCCTGAGCCCATCGCGACCTTGGTCCGCAGCACGAGAGGAACGGGGTTGTCGCCTCCGAACATGTGCCGCGCCTTGCCGATCTGGTTGAACACCTGGTCGGCGGCGACCCACATGAAGTCGGGGTACATGAACTCCACGACCGGACGGTAGCGACCGTCGAGCGCCAGACCGCCGGCGAGGCCGACGAAGGCGTTCTCGCTGATCGGTGTGCC
Source organism: Microbacterium sp. Kw_RZR3 (assembly GCF_029222405.1). Lineage (NCBI taxonomy): Bacteria > Bacillati > Actinomycetota > Actinomycetes > Micrococcales > Microbacteriaceae > Microbacterium > Microbacterium sp. Kw_RZR3. The sequence goes on from NZ_JARHXC010000225.1 coordinate 16,368, forward strand.
GAGGATGCGCTCGTCGCCGTACTTCTTCGCGAGCCCCTTCGTGGCTCCGTTCGTTCCGCCATTGAGGCGGTGCACGTCTTCTCCCATCACAACGATGCGGGGGTCGACCTGCATCCGGCGGTCCATGACCTGCGCCACGGCGTCGATGAACTTCAGCGAACGGCGAGCGCCGGTCTCGGGCGGGCGCGGCAGGTCTTGCAGTTCACTCGCGTCGCCGCGCACGCCGACATTGACGAAGCTCGGTTCCGGCCAGAGCTCCGGCCGGATGCGCCGCTTGCCCGGGCGGTCGGGGTCGCTCTCGAGGAGCTGCGCCGCGGCATCCGTCATCGCTTGCTGCACGCGTTCGCGCAGCGCCTTCACTCCCGCGTCATCGATGAGTTCGCGACGGATCATGTGGCGGGCGACGAGATCGAGCGGATCGCGAAGACGCCACGCGGCCTCTTCACCTTTGCTGCGATACCCGAAGGCACTACCGGGGTAGGCACCGTTCTGGTGGAAGAAGCGGTAGACCTCGGCCTCGACGACAGCCGGCCCCTCGCCGGAACGCATCCGCTCGGACGCTTCTTCCATAGCCAGATGCACCGCAAGGGGATCCATGCCGTCCACGCGCCAGGACGGGATGCCGAAGCCCTGACCGCGCACGGAGAAGCGGGGATCCGCGGTGATCTCGTCCGCACGGGTCGACACGGCGTACAGGTTGTTCTCGACGAAGAAGCACACCGGCAGCTTCCACGCCGCCGCGAGGTTCATGGACTCGAGAACCGAGCCGATCTGCGCCGCGCCGTCGCCGAAATAGTTGACGGTGAGATCCGTCGTGCCAGAGTGCTTCTGCGCCCACGCGTTGCCGGTCGCCATGGGCGCGCCACCGCCGACGATGGCGTTGGTGCCGAGCGCTCCCGCTTCGAACCATTGCAGGTGCATCGACCCGCCGCGCCCGTGGCAGTAGCCCTGCGCCAGCCCGAGGATCTCGGCCAGCGTGCGCTGGAGGACAGTCTGTACGTCGACCGGGACAGCCTGGGCGGGGTCGATGACGCCCCCCGTCACGTGGGTCAGAGCCTTGGCGAGGAACTGGTGGTGTCCGCGATGGGATCCATTCACGCCATCCGTGGAGCGCAGGCCCACGATCGAGCCTACGGCTCCGCCCTCCTGCCCGATGCTCGAGTGGGCCGGCCCGTGGACCAGTCCCTCTCCCGCGATCTCGAGGACGGTCTCCTCGAAGGCGCGGATCAGGTGCAGCTGGCTGAGCATCGTCCCGAGCAGCGACGGGTCGGCTGCGTCCCAGTCGGCTGTCGTCGTCGCCAGCTCGAACCAGTCGACACCGGTCCGAAGGCGCTTCTTCTTTGGCATCTTCGCCCATTCCTCTCACCGCGGTCGGCGGACCGCTGTGGAAGGACGATAGTGCAACATCGTATCCAATACAAACGATTGCAGTTCTGGATGCGCCTCGCGTAGCATGTCCAGCGGATGCCATGTATCCAATGACGAGCGACAGAGGAGTCGAGGCGTGACACCGATCGTGCACCGGGGAATTCCCGGCATTCGCGGAACCGACCACATCGGCTTCACCGTGCCCAACCTCGACGAAGCGGAGCGCTTCCTGGTCGACATCCTCGGCTGCGACCGGGTCTACGATCTGGGGCCGAAGCGCGCCGACGACGAGTGGATGCACACGCACCTCGGCGTCCACCCGCGCACGGTCATCCGCGAAATCCGGTTCTACCGCCTCGGACACGGCGCCAACTTCGAGGTCTTCCTCTACGAGGCGGTCGACGGCCAAGCCCCGCAACCGCGCAACAGCGACATCGGCGGATATCACATCGCCTTCTACGTCGATGACCTCGACGAAGCGGTGCGTTATCTGCACGAGAACGGCGTCGAGGTGATGGGTGCGCCCACCGCGAGCGCGCAGGCCGCGCGGGGTCAACGCTGGATCTACTTCCGCAGCCCCTGGGGTCTGCAGTTCGAGCTGGTGAGCTTCCCGGAGGGCAAGGCGTACGAGCAGGGAGCTCCGCGACTGCTCTGGCATGCAGCCCACCCCGATCGATGAGGCCGACATGTCGATGATCACCACATCGCCATCGCACGGCGTGACCGGTGCGCGCGTGGCAGCGACGCTCCGCGACGCGATCCTCTCCGGCAAGTACGCGCCGGGGGAACGCTTCCGCCAGGACGATCTCGCCGATCATCTCGGCGCGAGCCGGGTTCCCGTGCGCGAGGCCCTCAGGACCCTCGAAGCAGAGGGACTCGTCACGATCGTGCCCAACACCGGCGCCTGGGTCTCGACGCTGTCGGTCGCCGACTGCGAGGAGATGTACTGGATGCGAGAGCGACTGGAGCCGCTCCTCCTCCGCCTCAGCGCGCCGAACCTCACCGACGACGTGATCGATCACCTGACGAGCCTTGCGCACGAGATGCAGGCGACCGATGACGTCGAGCGCTTCCTCGCACTCGACCGCGAGTTCCATCTCACGAGCCTGCAAGCTGCCGACACGACGGTTCTCGGCGACACCGTGATCCGTCTCTGGAACCGCACTCAGCGTTACCGCCGCGAGGCCACACGACTGCTCTCCCTCGAAGGCGACGGAGCGGTACACCACGACCACCATCTCCTCGTCGGGGCTCTTCGCCGCCGAGATGTCGACGAGGCCGAACACGTGCTCACGAGGCACATCCGTCGCAGCCGACTGGAACTCGTCCGGCATCCGGAGGTGTTCGATCCGTAGACCGCGCCACAACGCCACGGGAGGCCGACATCCCCTCGCGCGGCGCGCCCCCGGCCTGCCCTGATCCGCCCGACCTCCGAGGCAGCGGAAACCGACGCATTTCGGCACGGCACGGAAACATCACGGCAATATTCGCTTCCTAACATCGCGCTTAGCAATCGTTTGCAGAAACGGCTGGCGCGACGATCCTCCTCCTCCATCCGACAGCCTGTTTCATCACACAAGGGAGTCTCATGAGCAGCACCGGTTCCACCAAGTTCGCCTCAACGCTCGACACCGACTACTCGATCTACACCCTCGAGTACTGCCACGGCGAGATGCCCCACGACTTCTTCGGCGGTTCGGGCGTCTTCAGCAACAAGGGCATGGTGCGCGTCCCCATGCTCTACACACTCCTCGTCGGCGGCGAAGTGGGCGGCAAGCAGCACGTCGCGCTCGTCGACTGCGGATTCCGTGACGACTACTGGCTCGAGCGCTACCCCTTGTGGAACTGGGAGAACCCCACGCAGGTGCTCGGCCAAGTCGGCATCCGTCCCGAGGACGTCGAGATCATCCTCGTCTCGCACATGCACTTCGACCACGTCGGCAACTTCGAAGCTTTTCCCAACGCCACCCTCTACGTCCAGTTCGAAGAGTTCACCGGCTGGTCCGCGGCGCTCGACATCGCAAACGGCATGTCGAGCGACGAACAGAAGGCATGGGTGTTCTCCTCCTTCGATCCCGTAGACCTGGCGAAGGCGGCGCAGGGATTGGCCGAGGGACGCATCAAGTTCGTCCACGGCGACCAGGAGATCATCCCCGGTGTCACCGCACGTCTCGCCAAGGACACGCACACCTTCGGTTCGCAGTGGTTCAAGATCCAGACCCGCAACGGCCCCTTCGTCGCCGCCGGCGACGTCGTGTACTGGTACTCCAACATCGAGAGCATGTGGGCCCCCGGCTACGTACAGGGCAACTCGTTCAACCTCATCAGCACTTACCGGACCATGCAGGAGGAATTGAAGAACGAGACGAGCCGCATCATCCCCGGGCACGACCCCGAGTACGCCCTGCGTCACAACTCCTGGCTCTCCCCCACCGGCAACTCCATCACGGAGCTCAACCTCCGCGAGAACGAGAAGTCCCGTCGGCCCCAGGGCGCGGCCGTGTTGCTGACATGAGTCGCCCCGCACCCCGGCTCGCCCCCACACACGCGCATGACGAAATCTCGCGAAGGAGCACCCCATGACTGACACACTCGTCCGCGGCGACATCGCTGCGATCATCGATCAGCTCGACACCCTGCGCCCCGAGCTCACTGCGGCAGGACGCGAAGCGGACGATGCCCGGCGCGTCCCGCAACGCATCTTCGACGCCGTCGAGGCGACGGGTGCGTTCCGCGTCTCCGCCCCCCGGAGGTTCGGCGGGCTCGCAGCCAGCACCCGAGACATCCAGGCGGTCTCTCGCGCCATCGGACGGGGCGATGGCAGCCTGGCGTGGATGGCCGGCATCTACAACACCGGCGCCTGGGTGCTGAGCCTGATGAGCGATCAGGCACAGGACGATGTCTGGGGACAGGGCGGAGATCCGCGGGCTCTCGTATCCATCGTCCTGGCGACGACCTCCGACGCCGTGCCGACGGAGGGCGGCTACCGGGTGACGGGCCGATGGACATACGGCACCGGTAGCCGTGAGGCGAGCTGGTCGTTGCTCGGCGTACCGCTCAAGAACGCCGTCGGCGACATCGTCGATGCGGGCGTGGCACTCATCCCGACGTCAGCGCTGACCTTCGAAGACGACTGGCATGTGGCCGGAATGAGATCGACCGCGAGCGTGACGCAGATCGCCGACGACGTCTTCGTCCCCGCGCACCGGATCTTCCGGCTCACCGCGGCCATTGAGGGCGGGTACGTCGGTACCAACACCGAGACCTCATACCGGACCATGTTCGTCCCGTCTCTGTTCATGAACCTGGTGGGTCCACATCTCGGCATGGGGCGAGCGGCTCTGGATTTCGTCATCGCGGAGTCGGACAAGAAGTCGATCGCGTTCACGGGATACGACCGGCAAGCCAGTTCGACCGTCTTCCAGTACACGATCGCCAAGGCCGCCGTGCACCTGGACGCGGCGGAGGCACTCGCCGAACAGGTGGCCGACGAGATCTACCGCACCGCCGAGCGCGGCGATTACCACCCTTACTCCACGCGCATCGCGTTGCGCGCGAAAGCGGGATGGATCGTCGACGCCGTCACGCAGGTGATCGGCGAGCTCGTCACGGCCCACGGCTCCGCCGGCTTCGCCGAGTCGTCTGCCCTGCAGCGCATCTGGCGCGATCAGGCTGCGGCGGCGCGACACGGCCACACGCTCTCCGCGAGCGGGTACGAGGCACTCGGTCGAGTGCTGGTCGACCGCGAGGACGACGCCCGCTTCGTCCTCCCCATCGTCTGAACCATCCGGTCATGCAACGACCGCGGGACTGATTGGCAAGAAGAATGACCATGACAGATACACCCCTCTCCCTCACGGCAGATGATTTCCGCTACGCGTTCCGGTCCCATCCGGCCGGGGTGGCGATCGTCACCGCCGACGCCGGCGACGGTCCGGTCGCGATGACGGTCAGTTCGGTGGCCTCGGTATCGATCGCACCGCCTACTCTCGTCTTCTCCGCCTCCGCGCTGTCTTCGAGCACTCCCACGATCCTGAGGGCCGATACGGTCGTGGTGCACATGCTCGCCGCCGATCAGCTCGCGCTCGCGAAGCTCGGCGCGCAGCGCGGAGTCGATCGTTTCGGATCGGATGTCGACTGGGACCGCCTCCCGACGGGCGAACCGTACTACCCGGGCGCTCACTGGCTGCGAGGGCGCATCGTTCAGCGCGTCGACGCGAGCGGGTCGACCCTTATCGTGGTCGAAGCCATCGAGGCGAAGCCGCGCGGCGAAACGGAAGAGCACGACCCGACACCGCTGGTCTACCACAACCGTCAGTGGCACACGCTGTCCGAGCGCTCCGCGCTGCCGGCCGCGACGGTGCCCTTCTGCGTCGTCTACGGACGCGACGAATAGCCCCCCGAAAAGAAACAGGAGAAACACATGACCAACGAACGCATCTCTCGCATCCCCGCTCCCGTCGTACCGGGAATCTCCGACAGCACCCGCGTGACCGCGGGCGAGCTCGTCTTCATCTCCGGGCAGGTGGGATTCGAAGAGGACGGGTCCGTTCCGACCGACTTCAAGCGCGCCATCGAGCTCACCTACGGCGAGTTCGAGCGAGCGCTGAACGCAGCGGGCGTCACCTACGATGACCTCGTACGCGTGAACGTGTACATCACCGAGCTCGACCAGGAGAAGCTGTTCACCTGGCGCGAGACGCGCAACGCCATCGTCAACACCACCACTCCGTCTGCGAGCACGGTGATCGGCGTGCACTCGCTGTACAACGGAGCCACCATCGAGATCGACGGCATCGC
>NZ_JARHXC010000226.1:0-18185 GCF_029222405.1 Microbacterium sp. Kw_RZR3
GCGGGTCCAGAGCAGAAGGATCGCGACGACCTGCAGGACGAGGCACCCGACCAGGATCGCGGCACGGCGACGCGGGGTCGACGACCAGCGCTCGTCGGCCATCATCGGCGCCATCGGCATGAGCAGACGGAACGTGCTCTGCTGCGGGAGGAACACCGCGAGGATGTAGACCCCGTAGCTGAAGGCGTAGGAGACGACCATGAGCCCGAGTCGGCGGACCGGACGCGACCACATCAGCGCGAGGAAGGCGACGATCAGGGCGATGACCAGCACGATGCCGACGACACCGAGATGGGTACCCGCCTGGCGGAACCAGGGCGTGAACGGCGTGAACGCGTCGTTGCCGACGTAGTCGAGCCACCAGCCGAGCTCGGTGCGGATGTAGGCGTTGTGCGTCCCGGTCACGTACTGCGCGATGTGGTTCCACGACAGGCCCGCGATCGCGATCGTGCCACCGGTCACCATGAGCGACGCCCACTCGCGGACGGGGAACGGGTCGACGCGGCGACGGAGGAACCGAACCAGGAAGACGATCCCGAGAGCGAGCCCCAGGGCGAGGACGCCCGGCCGCGTGTACGCGGTGACGAGTCCGATGGGGAGGATCCACAGGTACATGCGCTTGATGGCGAGCAGCATCGCGCCGAACATCAGCGCCATGAACAGGCCCTCGCTGTAGCCGATCACGAAGAGGAACGACATCGGCGCGAAGGAGAAGAACACCACCGCCCACCAGGCAGGCTGGGGCTTGGTGACGGTGCGCAGCAGGAGGAACAGCAGCCAGGTGGCGCCGAGGCTCGCGCCGAGGCTGAGGAGCACCGCGATGGGCTGCCACCCGAGGCCCGTGGCATCCGAGAGAACGCGGACGAGTCCGGGGAAGACGGGCAGGAACGCCCAGTTGTTGGGGAGGATGTCACCCGACACGTTCATCGGGAGCGACATCGGGTACCCCTGCGCGGCGATCTGCCCGTAACGGTCGGCATCCCAGCCGGTGAGGTAGTCGAAGAAGGTGCCGAGGCGCTCGCTGTCGGGACCGAAGCCCCAGCGGGCGGCCTTCGCGATCGAGTAGAAGCCCCAGAGGAATCCGAAGTTCACCGCACGCGCGACGGCCCAGAGCAGCAGGACACGGGTGAACGATCCGCGCTCCACCGGCACCGCGCCCTGCGGCGGACGCAGGACGTCTTCGCCGTACTGCCGCAGAGCACGACCGATACGCGACCCGCGCAGCCGGTCGAGGCGGCGGTATCGGCTCGGTCGCTCAATGACGCGCGAAGGACGTGTCGGGGAGGCAAGCTCGCTCGGCGGTGCGCTCACTCGGAACCTTTCACAGAGGAAGATGTGGGCGAGTGACGACGGTGTCGGGCCCGGACAAGTGCAGTGAAGCCAGATCGTAGCGGATCAAACCGAACGTTCCATCCGGTTGACTTTCAGAAAAGTCCCTGGTCAGTGGGTGTCACTGACCAGCTTGAGGCCGACGACGCAGCCGACGAGCCCCAGCACGAGCAGCACCTTGACCAGCGAGAGCGCCTCCGCGCCCGTGGCCATCGCGAAGACGACCGTGAGGGCCGCACCGATCCCGACCCACACCGCGTACGCCGTACCGGTGGGAATCTCGCGCATCGCGAACGCGAGTCCGCCCATGGATGCCACGAGCGCGACGCCGAAGACGACGGTCGGCCAGAGCCTTGTGAATCCCTCCGAGCGGCCGAGCGCGGTGGCCCAGACCGCCTCGAGGATTCCGGATGCGATGAGAACGATCCACGACATGGCTGTGCTCCCTGGCCAGTCTTGTCGCGCTCCGGGTACTGATCCCTCGTCCGGGGACGCGATCGAGCGTCCTCCCCCCACGGTAGAGAACGCACCTGGGCAGCGCCCGTGCAGCGACGCCAGCACCCGGGACGCGCGTCAGAGCAGGAAGATGGATGCCGCCGACGGATTGTGCGCGTGAACGAGCACGCCGAAGACCACGGCGTCGAAGAGCAGGTGCACCGTCACGACATACCAGAGCGAGCGGGTCTTCAGGAAGAGGAAGCCCTGGACGATCGCGAAGGGCACGGTGAGCAGCGGCCCCCACGCCTGGTAGCCGAGCTCCCACAGGAACGAGACGAACACGATCGCCTGCAGGAGATTCGCGGTGAGGTCGGGGAAGTGCCGTCGCAGCAGCACGAACACCGTGCAGATGAAGAAGAGCTCGTCCCAGATGCCGACCGCGCCGACGCCCACGAACAGGCGCGCGATGAGGTCGGGGGTGTCCACGACGGGCCAGTTCATGTAGACGCCCGAGGTGATGAAGTAGAACGGCAGGATCAGGTACCCCAGCACGATCACCCCGGCGAGCCACGCCCACTGCCACCACGTCCACCGGCCGCCGCCGCGCCAGGGGAAGCGGATCGCATAGTCGCGGTATACGAAGCGCGAGACGACGTAGGGAACGACGACCGCACCACCGAGCGCGAGGGTGAACCGCACGAAGGCGGCGTTGTCGAGCTCGGCGTGCAGCGGGATCAGGCTGACGATGAACTGCCCGATCGCGACGAGCGACACGTCGCGGGCGATGCTGGGCTGCTGGCCACGCACGAGGGGAACTCCGGCGCGTCGATCGACGAGGATTCCGGATGCCACGGCGAGCGCCAGCAGCAGCCACCCGAGCCACACGATCTGGACGACGAACAGCACGGGGGCGGCGAGGCACACCAACAGCGCCGGGAGGAGCTTCGGCGTCCAGGTGGAACGCTCGCGCACCGGCACCGCGGTGTGCGCGGTCACGGGGAGACCCGCGTGTAGGTCAGGTCGCGGATGTCGCGGCCGACCCGGAGACCCTTGCGCTCGAAGGCGGTGAGCACACGGCCGTCGAAACGCTCGGCCCACTCCCCCGCGAACGCCCGCTCGAAGCCATCGGCCTCATCGAGCACGTCGCGCATCTGGTCGGCGTAGTCCTGCCAGTCGGTCGCGAGGCGGAGCGTGCCACCGGGGCGGAGCGCCAGCGCGGCGACGCGCGCGAAGTCGGGGGCGACGAGGCGCCGCTTCGTGTGCTTGTTCTTGTGCCACGGGTCGGGGAAGAACACCCAGAGCTCGTCGACGGATGCCGCGGGCAGCATATGCTCCAGCACCTCGGGGGCATTGGCCTCGACGAGGCGGAGGTTCTTCACGCCCTCGCGGTCGGCGTCGAGCATGGTGCGCGCGAGGCCCGCTGTGAAGACCTCGACCGCGAGGAAGTCGGTGTCGGGGTCGCTGGCTGCGGCCGAGACGATCTGGTGGCCCTGCCCCGAGCCGATCTCGACGACGAGGCGGGCCGAGCGGCCGTAGACCTGGACGAGGTCGACGGCACTGCCGGCCTTGACGCTCGTCGCCGCCGCGGCCCGCTCCACGGGCAGCAGGTAGAACGGCGAGAGCTCGGCCCACGCGCGGTCCTGCGCCTCGGACATGCGGCCGCTTCGACGCACGAACGACACCGGCTTGTCGCGGAAGACGGGGGCGGCGGCATCCATGTCGTCCAGGCTAGGCGAGCCCTCCGGTGTGTGCCGGACGGGCACCTTGCGGCCGCTCACGGGACGGTCACGAAATCGATGAGTTCCTCGACGCGGCCGAGCAGGGCCGGTTCGAGGTCGCGGAACGTGGTCACTCTCGACAGGATGTGCTGCCAGGCGCGGGCGAGGTCGGCCTGCTCCTCCGCGGGCCAGCCGAGGGCGCGGCAGACGCCGACCTTCCACTCGATCGAGCGGGGGACCTCGGGCCAGGCGGCGATCCCCAGGGCACGGGGCGTGACGCACTGCCAGACGTCGACGAAGGGGTGACCCACGATGCGCACGTGGGCGCCGTGCCTCCCCCGCGCGATCTTCTCGGCGATGCGCGACTCCTTGGAGCCCGGGACGAGGTGATCGACGAGCACGCCGTAGCGGCGCTCGGCGGTCGGGGGCTCGGCATCCAGGGTCTGTTCGAGAAGGTCGACGCCCTCGAGGAACTCGACGACGACGCCCTCGGCGCGCAGGTCGGCGCCCCAGACCTTCTCGACGAGCTCGGCGTCGTGCTTGCCCTCGACGAAGATGCGGCTCGCGCGCGCCGTGCGGGCGCGCTGGTCGTCGACGGCGAAGGACCCGGATGCCGTGCGCGTACGACCCTTCGCGGCGGCGGCCGGGGCGGTCAGCACGACCGGCTTGCCGTCCACGAGGAAGCCTCCGCCGAGGGGGAAGAGCCGGCGCTTGCGGAAGCGGTCCTCGAGTTCGACGTTCATGCCCTCGACGCGGGTCACGGCACCCACGAAGTCCGTGCCGGCGACCTCGACCACCAGATCGACGGATGCCGCCACCTGGGCGGGCTTCACTCGTCCGGCGTCGCGCCAGCCGCGGGCGAGCACATCGGTGCCGTAGCGGTCGTCCATACCTACCTCCGAGCATTCGAGCCTATGCGGCGCTCGTGTGCGCTGAGAGCGGACGCGCCGCTCCTACCCCGGTGTCGGAGGTCGTTTATAGAGTGGTCGGGTCCGCAGCCGAAGGGGGAGGGATGCGAAAGCCCGGTGCCGCGAAAGCGACGGTGGCTCTGCTCGTGCTGGCCGCGGGGGTGCTCGGGTGGCCGCTGTCCGCGGCGGCCGTCCCCCCGCCCGCGCTGGGGTCGAGCTACGTCCTCGATCAGGCCGACGTGCTGACCAACGCGCAAGAGGCCGAGGTGCAGTCCCGGTTGCTGCGGCTCACGAACGAGACCGGCTTCGACATGTGGGTCGCGTACGTCGACGAGTTCACGCAGCCCGAGGCGGCTGCGGACTGGGCCAACGAGACGGCGAACCGCAACAACCTCGGTCCGCACCAGTACCTGCTCGCCGTCTCGGTCGGCGGCCGCGCCTATTACCTGTCGGGCGACGTCGATGACGGCGCCCTGACCTCGACCCAGCTGGCCGACATCGAGCAGGACCTCGTCCAGCCCGCTCTCTCGAACGGTGACTGGGCAGGGGCGGCGATCAAGGCCGCGGACGGGCTCACGGCCGCCGAGCGTGCAGCTCCCGCTCCCGCCCCGCCGACGCCCGCCGGGAGCGGGCCCGACGTCGGGCTCATCGTCCTGCTCGTCGTGCTCGTGCTGGCGATCGGTGGCGGCCTGCTGTGGTTCGGGCTGCGCCGTCGGCGCGCGGCATCCGGGGGCCCGTTGTCACGCGAGGAAGACATCGACGATCTCGCGAAGAGGGCGGGGTCGGCGCTCGTCGCCACCGACGACGCGGTCAAGAACAGCGAGCAAGAGCTCGGGTTCGCCCGCGCGCAGTTCGGCGACGAGGCCGCAGCCCCGTTCGTCGAGGTCCTCGCGCAGGCGAAGGCCGATCTCGACCGTGCCTTCACGATCTCGCAGCAGCTCGACGACGAGACGCCCGAGAGTCCCGAACAGCGCCGCGCGGGGTACACCGAGATCCTCCGCCTGTGCGCGTCGGCCGATGAGGCCCTGGATGCCAAGGCGTCGGCGTTCGAAGAGCTCCGCGTCCTCGAGGCCGAGGCGCCCGAGGCGCTCGCGCGCGTGCAGGAGCAGCACGCCGCGGCCGCAGCCGCGCTCCCCGGCGCCGAGGCCGAGCTCGCGCGACTCCGCCAGCGCTACAGCGACGCCGCCCTCTCCCCCGTCGCCGACAATCCGGCGCAAGCCCGGGCGCGGCTCGACCTCGCCGCGCAACAGATCGCGACGGCCTCGACCGCCCTCGCCGCGGGTGACACGGGCGAGGCAGCCGTCGCCCTGCGCGCGAGCCAGGTGGCCGTCAGCCAGGCCGACACGCTCGAGAAGGCGGTATCGGCCCTGGCCGCCGACCTGGCGACCGCGGAGAAGCGCTGCGCCGACCTCGCGGCCGAGATCGACGGCGACATCGCCGCCGCCGGCGCCCTCCCCGACCCCGACGGCCGGATCGCGGGAGCCGTGGCGGCCGCGACGGCGCAACGCAACGCGGCGCGCGCCTCGCTCGGCGGGGAGCGCTCCGATCCCCTGGGGGCGCTCGGCACGCTCGAGAAGGCCAACGCGACGATCGACGCCGTTCTCGCCGAAGCGCGCGACGCGGCGGAGCGCCAGCGGCGCGCCGCCTCTCAGCTCGAGAGCACCCTCGTCCAGGCGCGCGCGCAGGTGTCGTCGACAGAGAGCTTCATCGCCGCTCGACGCGGAGCCGTAGGACCCACGGCCCGGACGCGTCTGGCCGAAGCCGGCGCCGCCCTCGTGCAGGCCGAGCAGCTGCGCGCGAGCGATCCGGTGACAGCGCTGACGCTCGCTCAGCGCGCGGTCCAGCTCTCCGGCGAGGCCGGCTCCCTCGCCCAGAACGACGTGGGCGGGTTCGGGGGCGGCTCCGGCGGCGGAACCGACATGCTGGGCGCGATTCTGGGCGGGATCGCCGTCAACTCCCTGCTCGGCGGGGGCGGTTCGCGCTCGCGCGGCGCCTTCGGTGGAGGGTTCGGTGGAGGCTTCGGTGGGAGCGTCCGCTCCGGCGGCTCCCGGTCGCGCTCCGGCGGTGGCGGCATGCGTTCGGGCGGCTCGCGGAGCAGCGGCGGCGGCCGGTCGCGCCGCGGAGGCGGGCGCTTCTGAGCCGCCGCCGCAAGCCGATCCCGGCCGTCACAGAAAATTCGTAGCATTCGACACCAGACTCGACATCGTCGCCCTAGGAAGGAACCCCCGCATGGCCAAGCAGTCCATCTTCGGTCGCATGACCACCCTCGTCCGCGCGAACATCAACGCGCTCCTCGACCAGGCCGAGGACCCGCAGAAGATGCTGGATCAGCTCGTCCGCGACTACTCCAACTCGATCGCCGACGCCGAATCGGCGATCGCCGAGACCATCGGCAACCTGCGCCTCCTCGAGCGCGACCACCAGGAAGACCGCCAGGCCGCCGCGGAATGGGGCAACAAGGCCCTCGCCGCGAGCCGCAAGGGCGACGAGCTCCGCGCGTCGGGCAACATCCCCGAGGCCGACAAGTTCGACAACCTCGCCAAGATCGCCCTCCAGCGTCAGATCACCGCCGAGGGCGAGGCCAAGGCCGCCGAGCCGACCATCGCCGCGCAGACCGAGGTCGTCGACAAGCTCAAAGACGGGCTCAACGGCATGAAGACCAAGCTCGAGCAGCTGAAGGCCAAGCGCAACGAGCTCACCGCGCGGGCGAAGGTCGCCGAGGCGCAGAACAAGGTGCACGACGCCGTCCGCTCGATCGACGTCCTCGACCCGACGAGCGAGCTCGGCCGCTTCGAAGACAAGATCCGCCGCCAGGAGGCCCTGGCCGCCGGGAAGCAGGAGCTGGCGGCCTCGAGCATCGACGCGCAGTTCAACGCTCTCGAAGACGTGGGCGAGCTCACCGAGGTCGAGGCGCGCCTCGCCGCGCTCAAGGTCGGCGGCCCGCAGCGCGCCGCGATCGACGCCCCGAGCCCCGACCAGGTCTGAGCTGTTCCGAGAGTGCATCGTCCGGCCCGCCGGGCGGTGCACTCTCGGTCTCTTCCGGAGGTACCCATGGCGCGTTTCATCGTCGCTCCGCAGTGGCAGGGCTCTTCGTCTTCTCGAGCGATGCAGCTCATCGACGGAGCCGAGGCGATCGCGGGCGACCTGCCGCGCGCCTCCACCACGGTCCTCGACGCCGTGCCCGAGGCCGGCGACGCCCAGGGCACCGCCGTCCACCGGCTCAGCGCGCTGATTCGGATGCGCGAGCGGATCGAAGACGCCGTCCGCGCGAGTGCCGATCCCGCGATCGTCGTCGGCGGTGACTGCGGCGTAGCCCTCGGCGCGATCTCCCCCGTCGCGGCCGACGACCTCGCCGTGGTCTGGATCGACGCGCACGCCGACCTGAACACCCCCGCCTCCTCCCCCAGCGGCGCGTTCCACGGAATGGTTCTCCGGGCGATCACCGGCGAAGGCGAGAACCTTCACCGCCTCGAACCCGGGATCTCGCCGTCCCGGATCGTTCTCGCGGGAACGCGGGCTCTGGATGCCGAGGAGCAGCGCTTCATCGACGAGCACGGCATCCGTGTCATCGCGCCAGACGCTCTCGCCGACCCCGAGGTGCTGGCCGAGGCGGTGCAGGCGACCGGAGCCTCCCGTGTCTACGTGCACGTCGACCTCGACGTGCTCGACCCGGCGGAGATGACCGGAGTCGCCCTGCCGGAGCCCTTCGGTGCGCGCACGACCGACGTCGTGGCATCCCTTCGTCGCCTGCGGGAGCGGGTGCCGCTCGCGGGGGCCACGCTCACCGAGTACTCGCCGTCGTCGCCCGCCGCCGCCGTCGACGACCTGGGGACGATCCTCCGGCTCATCGGGGCCTTGGCGTGAGCCCGATCCCACGGCCGCCTGCCGGATGGCGAGAGCGCGCCGACCGGGCTGTCGCGCGCGGACGCTTCTGGGACCGGTTCATTCCCGGTTTCCTGCTCGACTCCCCCGTCAGCCGCGTCGGGTACTGGTACGGCTGCACCGTCGGATGGGTGTGGGGATCCCTCTGGAGCACCGGTCGCGTCGAGAAGCGCCACGGCCTGTGGGTGTTCCGCGGGCTGCCCTCGTGGGCGTATCCCCGCGGCGGCGTCTGCGTCGGCGGGTGCTTCCTCACCGGCGACGCCCGCCCGACCGACACCGTGCTCGGCCACGAGGCCGTGCACAAACGCCAGTGGCAGCGCTACGGCTTCCTCATGCCGGTCCTCTACGCCCTCGCCGGCCGCGATCCCTTGCGCAACCGCTTCGAGATCGAGGCGGGCTTGGTCGAGGGCAACTACGTGCCGCCCGGCAGCTGAGCCGCGCGGCGTCGCATCGGCGCGGTGCCGGCGCCGCCTCGCGCTTCGCCGCCCCTGCGCTCAGCGCGCCGGCGCACGGCACCGCCGCCGGACGCGCATAAACGCCATCCACTCACAGAAACACGGGCGCAGCGCGTTTATGCGCGCGGATCGCGTTTATGCAGCGCCGAAAAGCGCGCGGCACGCCGACCGCGCGCCGACCCAGCACTCAACAGCCCCGTGCGCCGCCGTACGACGCTGCACGCGCATAAACGCCATCCGCTCACAGAAACACGGGCACAGCGCGTTTATGCGCGCGGATCGCGTTTATGCCGCACCGAAAAGCGCGCGGCACGCCGATCACGCGCGAGCGAGCCGATCCTCGGCCGCGCTCAGCGCGCGGTCGCGAGGCCGAAGCGCTCGGGCGTGTGGATCGACTGCGCGTCGACGCCGTGGCGGGCGACGAGCTCGTCGACGATCTCGGCCGTGCCGAGGTATCCGCCCAGCAGGAAGATGCGGGTGTCGTCGTCGTCGCAGCACAGCATCTCGCCGGCCCAGCCCGAGACCGCACGGACGAGCGCCTCCCCCGCGGCGCAGCAGCGGCCGGTCCCCGGCGCGCCACCGCGGCGGGAACGATCGAGCCAGGTCAGGGTCATGCGCGCGGGAGCCGCGATCCGGCCGATCCACGACGCGTCGGGGACCTCGACGAACACGCGCCCCGTCGAGCAGATCGGCAGCGTCGCCAGCAGTGCCTCGAGCTCGGCGAGAGAGGTCTCGTCGGCGGTCACGAGGTGCTGCACGCGGGTGTGCCGCGACGCGCGACAGGCGGCGTCGTTGTGCTCGGAGGGGAAGGACATGATGCCCCTACTATACCCGCGAAGAAGGGTTGCCTAACCTGAGTTCCCGCTTTGTATCGCGACGTCGAAGCATCGCTCAGTCGATCAGGACCTCGCGCAGGCGTCGAAGTTCGTCGTCGCTCATCCCGTGGGTACGGAGGTAACCCGCGGGTGAGCCGTACTCGCGGTCGAGGCGCGCGAGCAGCGCCCGCATCACGGGCGCCGGCGAGCGGGTGGCCAGGGCCTCGGCGTTGACGTTCTCGGGATGGAACGCCCGGATCGCCCGCAGCACGGCGGCGTTGCGCTCGGGTGGAAGGAGGGCCTCGGTACGCGCGTAGTCGGCGACCACGGCCTCGCGGTCGACGCCCGCCGCCGCAAGCGCGATCGCGACCGTCACCCCGGTGCGGTCCTTGCCGACGGTGCAGTGCACGAGCACGGGCTGGGCGCTCAGGATGCCACGCACCACCGCCACGACCCGGTCGGCGGACTCGTCGACGATCGCGGCGTAGAGCTCGTCGAGGGTCACGTCACGGGCGAAGAACGAGTCGACGGACCCGAGGAACAGCGGCTCGTGCTGCACCTCCACGGGCAGATCGTCGAAGCGGCTCGGGGCGTGGGCGAGCTCGGTCTCGTCGCGCAGGTCGATGACGCGGCGAATCCGCAGCGAGCGCAGCGTGTCGATGCCGTCGTCGTCGACCGCGACGAGATTGCCGGAGCGGAAGAGGACGCCGGCTCGCGTCCGGCCGTCACCCGCGGGCAGCCCGCCGACGTCGCGGAAGTTCGCCGCCCCCGAGACCAGCGACGTCACGCGGTCTCCCCGTGGTGGTGAGCCGCGCGCGGCGGGACGGGGTATCGTCCCGCGATCGCCACGCGGTTGAACGCGTTGATCGCGACGAGGATCCACGAGAGCGCCACGTACTCGGCTTCGCTCAGGATGCCGCCCGCCTGGTCGTAGACGTCGTCGGGGATGCCGTCCTCGTGGATGAAGGTGAACGACTCGGTGAGTTCGAGAGCCGCCCGCTCGCGCTCGTCGAACACGCCGGACTCCCGCCAGGTGGCGATCTGCGCGATCACGTCGGCGTCGAGGCCGGCCTTGACCGCCGCATCGACGTGCACGCGCACGCAGTACGCGCAGCCGTTGAGTTGGGAGGCGTGGATCTGCACGATCTCGCGCAAGCGCGCGTCGATACCGGCATCGGCGGCGAGCCGCCCGACGGTGCTCGAGAACGATCGCAGCGCGGCGTACGCCTCGGGGGCCTTCTTCGACAGATGAACGCGCTTCTCCTCACCCATGGCCACAGCCTACGGCGACCTCACCCTGTCCGGTCCCCTGTCCCTGGACGCGCGGTGGGAGCTTGGCGGGCGCGGCGAGTAGCGCAGCGCGCGGGGAAGGGAGTCGGACGCGCGGTGGCGGCCCGCGGGCGCGGGTGGGAGGGTGGATGCCATGCCCGAGGTCGACGAGTTCTCGTTCCTTCCCGCCCAGGCCGCCGAGGCCGGTCGCCCGACACCGACCGTCGAACGCGTGCAGTTGACGCTCGACGACGGTCGCGTGCTGAGCGGCCTGCGGTGGGGCGACGCTCCCCCCGCGGTGACGCTCCTCCACGGCGCGGGGCTGAACGCCCACACCTGGGACACGACGCTGCTGCACCTCGGGCTGCACGCGCTCGCGCTCGACCTTCCGGGGCACGGCGACTCCTCGTGGCGCGACGACGCCGCGTACGTCGCCCGCGTCCTCGCCCCCGACGTGGTGACGGCCATCGAGACGTGGACGGAGGGACCGCAGACGCTCGTCGGCCACTCGCTCGGTGGTCTCACGGGCGCCGCGGTCGCGGCATCCCGTCCCGATCTCGTCGCACGACTCCTCGTCGTCGACATCACGCCGGGCATCGACCCGAGCGGCGGTCCCGCGCAGCTGCGGGCGTTCTTCGCCGGCCCCACCGACTGGGCGTCGCGCGACGAGCTGGTGGAGCGCGCGCTGTCGTTCGGTCTGGGCGGTTCGCGCGCCGCCGCGGAACGCGGGGTGTTCCACAACTCACGCGTACGGCCGGACGGGCGGGTCGAGTGGAAGCACCACTTCGCCCACCTCGCCGCCGCCGCGGTGAACGCCGGGGCGGATCCCTCGACCCCGGATGCCGTGCGCGCGGTGCTCGCGACGACGGGCTGGGACGACGTGGCCCAGGTCACTTCCCCGATCACCCTCGCCCGCGGCGAGCGCGGGTTCGTGACCGCCGACGACGCCGACGAGCTCGTGCGGCGCGTGCCGACCGCCGACGTCCGTGTCCTCTCGACCGGACACAACGCCCAGGAGGAAGACCCCGCCGGTCTCGCCGCCCTGATCCGCGAGGTCGCGTCCGCGCAGTGACGTCCTGCGCGGCGCGTCATCCCCCGTCGCGCGGCGTCATCAACGGCGTGCGGGGAATACGGGTGAAAGTAGGCTGTTTGCACCCCTGCACGGCATCCACAGCACTCGGATGCCTTCGGCCTGCGAAAGGACATCCCGCAATGCTGCGCCGCACCGCCCTCGCCACGAGCGCGCTCCTGATCTCAGCCCTGCTGCTCACCTCGTGCACGGGCTCGAACACCACGCCCGGCCCGACCGGCGAGGCCGACCCGAACGCCACTCTCACGGTGCGCCTGTCGCTCGAGCCGTCGAACCTCGACATCCGCCACACCAGCGGAGCCGCCCTCGAGCAAGCCCTCGTCGACAACGTCTACCAGGGCCTCGTGACCCGCAACGGCGACGAGAACAACGCGATCGTGCCCGCCCTGGCCACCGAGTGGAACGTCTCGCCCGACGGTCTGACGTACACGTTCACGCTCCGTCAGGGCGTCACGTTCCACGACGGCAGCGCGCTCACCGCCGACGACGTCGTCACCTCGCTGCAGACAGCGAAAGACGACGCGACGGTGCAGAACAGCACCGATCTCGCGAACGTGGCATCCATCTCCTCCCCCGACGCGTCCACCGTCGTCGTCACGCTCGCGAAGCCCAACATCGACTTCCTGTTCGCGCTGA
Organism: Microbacterium sp. Kw_RZR3; assembly: GCF_029222405.1. Classification (NCBI taxonomy): domain Bacteria; kingdom Bacillati; phylum Actinomycetota; class Actinomycetes; order Micrococcales; family Microbacteriaceae; genus Microbacterium; species Microbacterium sp. Kw_RZR3. The sequence continues at coordinate 12,541 of NZ_JARHXC010000226.1, forward strand.
CGGGTCGCGCGGGCCTGATCTTCAAGAACGGCGACACGACGAACCTTCAGACCGCCGAGAACGGCACGGGTCCCTTCCGCGTCGCGTCGTGGAACACGGGACAGAGCCTCACGTTCGCCCGGTACGACGGCTACTGGGGCGACAAGGCGGGAGTCGCCGAAGTCGTGCTCGACTACATCCCCGACCAGAGCGCAGCCACCAATGCGGCGGTCAGCGGCGACGTCGATGTGGCGCTCGAGATCGACCCCGACCTGCAGGGCCAGATCGAGGGGACCGGCAATTTCACGATCGAGTCCGGGCTCACCACCGACAAGGGCACCCTCGCGTTCAACAATCAGCGCGCTCCCCTGAACGACCAGCGCGTGCGCGAGGCCCTGCGTCTCGCGGTCGACCACAACGCCCTCGTCGAGACGCTGGTCACGGCACAACCGCTGAACGGTCCGATCCCGCCGCTCGACCCCGGCTATGAAGACCTCACGGGCAGCGTGTCGTACAACCCCGATCGTGCGCGCGAGCTCCTGGCCGAGGCGGGCGCTGAGAACCTCAACCTGTCGCTGACGATCCCGAACGTCTACCCGAGCACTCTCGCGACCTTCCTCGTGTCGTCGTACGCCGACGTGGGAGTGACGCTGCAGGTCAAGCAGGTCGACTTCTCGACGTGGTTGACCGACGTATACACGAACCACGACTACGACCTGAGCTTCGTGCGCCACGTCGAGGCGCGGGACTTCGGCAACTGGGCCGACCCGACCTACTACTTCGGCTTCGACAACGCCGAGGTGCAGCGCCTGTACGCGGAGGCCCTGGCGAGCACCGACGACCAGCAGTCGTCCGATCTCCTCGCCGAAGCCGCACAGATCGTCGACGATCAGGATGCCGCCGACTGGCTGTTCCTCTCGGCCCCGCGCACGGCGGTGGGCACGAACGTGTCGAACTTCCCGAAGAACTCGCTGAACGTGCGCCTGCCCCTCGCGGGCGTGACGGTCTCGTCGGAGTGATCCGCTACGCGCTGACACGGCTGGGCCTGCTCGTGCTGGGCCTGGCCGTGGCCAGCGCGCTGATCTTCCTCTCGCTCCGCGTGCTCCCGGGCGATGTCGCCCAGCTGGTCGGGGGCACGCAGGCGAGCCCCGAGCAGGTCGCCGCGTTGCGCGAGAGCCTCGGGCTGAACGTCCCGCTGTGGCAGCAGTACCTCGACTGGATCGGCGGACTGCTCCGCGGCGATCTCGGCAGTTCGCTGCTCACCGGGACGCCGGTGATGACCGAGCTCGTCAGCAAGGCGCAGGTGACCGTGCCCCTCGCGGCGATGTCGCTCACGGTGGCGCTCGTCGTCGGCATCCCCCTCGGAGTGCTGTCGGCCCTGGGCCGTCGGCACGCGGGCGGGACCGCGATCAGCGTGGGCGCCCAGGCTCTCGCGGCCGTTCCGGTCGTGTGGGCGGGCATGATGCTCGTCGTCGTGTTCGCCGTCTGGCTCGGATGGCTCCCGCCGCAGGGCTTCCCCCGCGCCGGCTGGAGCGACCCGGCGCCCGCCTTCCGAGCGCTCGTGCTGCCCGCGGTGACGATCGGCGTGGTCGAGGGGGCGATGCTCCTCCGCTTCGTGCGGAGCGCGACCCTGCAGGCGCTCGGCCAGGACTACGTGCGCACGGCGGCCGCGAAAGGCCTCACCCGGACGCGGGCACTGCTGCGCCACGGCCTGCCCAACGTGGGCCTGTCGATCATCACGGTGCTCGGCCTGCAGGTCGCCGGCATCATCGTCGGGGCCGTCGTCATCGAGCAGCTGTTCACCCTCCCCGGTGTGGGACGCATGCTGGTCGCCGACGTCGCGGCGCGCGATCTGCCCAAGGTGCAGGGAGAGCTCCTCGCACTGACCGGTTTCGTGCTCGTCGTCGGCTTCGTCGTCGATCTCGTCCACCGGCTGATCGACCCCCGGCAGAGGGAGGCCTCGTGAGCACCCTCAGGCGCCTCTGGGCCCTCGGCACCGGGAGATTCGGCATCCTGATCGTCGTCTCGCTGATCGTCGTCGCCCTCGTCTCGCTCGTGTGGACGCCGTTCGACCCGGCCGCCGTCGACGCGCGTGCGCGCTGGTCGGACCCGTCCTGGCCCCACGTCCTCGGCACCGACAACAACGGCCGCGACATCGCGAGCCTGCTCATGGCCGGGACCCGCACGACGATCGTCGTCGCGGTGGGTGCCGGTGTCGTCGCCTCGGTGCTGGGCATCGCCCTCGCCGCCCTCGGCTCACTCACGGCGCGGTGGATACGCGAGAGCGTCGCGGTGCTCGTCGACATCCTCATCGCCTTCCCCGTGCTGATCATCGCGATGATGATCTCGGCCGTCTGGGGCGGCTCGCTCGCCGTCGTGATCTGGGCCGTCGGGATCGGCTTCGGCGTGAACATCGCGCGCGTCACCCGACCTGAGCTGCGACGCGTGATGCAGAGCGACTTCGTTCTCGCGGGGCGCGCGAGCGGGCTCACGACGTGGCAGAACCTCACGCGGCACCTCCTCCCGAACGTCGCTCCCGTCTTCATCGTGCAGTTGTCGTGGGGCATGGCCGTCGCCGTGCTCGCGGAGGCGAGCCTGTCGTACCTCGGCTTCGGTGCCCCGCTCACGCAGCCCTCGTGGGGCGTGCTGCTCAACGACCTGCAGGCCTACATCGCCGTGCATCCGCTGACCGTGGTGTGGCCGGGGCTCGCGATCACCCTCACCGTTCTCGGACTCAACCTGCTCGGAGACGCGCTGCGCGAGGCCGCCGACCCGACGCTCGCCGAGCGCGCGCCCGCCGCTCGCACGCATGTGCCGGGGGTGGTCGCGTGAGTCTCCGGGTGACCGACCTCCGTGTCGAGATCGGCGGTCGCGCCGTCGTCGACGGGATCTCGTTCGAGGTGCCCGACGGCGCCCGCGTCGGCCTCATCGGCGAGTCCGGTTCGGGCAAGTCGCTGACGGCCCTCGCGATCCTCGGGCTTCTCCCCGACGGCGCTCGCGCCACCGGCAGCGTCCGCTGGAACGACCGCGAGATCCTCGGCCTTCCGGATCGCGACCTCGCGAGACTGCGCGGCGACGACATCGGCATGGTGTTCCAGGAACCCCGCACCGCTCTCAACCCCCTCCACACGGTCGGCCGCCAGATCGGCGAGTCCGTCCGCATCCACGAGCGGGTCTCGCGTCGTGAAGCCCTTCGGCGTGCCGTCGCCGAGGCCGGGCGCGTGGCGCTGCCCGACCCCGAGCGCATCGTGTCGCGCTACCCGCACCAGTTGTCGGGCGGTCAACGCCAGCGCGTCGCGATCGCGATGGCCCTCGCGTGCCGGCCGCGCCTGCTCATCGCCGACGAGCCGACTACCGCTCTCGACGTGACCATCCAGGCCGGTGTCCTCTCGCTGCTGCGCGAACTGGTCCAGGATGCCGGGATGTCGCTCGTCTTCATCACCCACGACCTCGCGGTCCTCGCGCAGGTCGCGACCCACGCGGTCGTGCTCGAACACGGGCGCGTGGTGGAACAGGGCGAGGTCTCGGAGCTGCTGCGCGCACCGTCGTCCCCGATCACGCAGGCCCTGCTGCGGGATGCGACGGCGACGCTGTGGCATCCGGAGCATCCTGGTCGGGATGCCGGGACCCCGGACGATCCGCCCACGTCCGCGCACGGCGAAGGTTTCGCGGACGAGGAGGCGCCGTGAGCGAGACGCTGATCCACGCGCGCGGCCTGTCGCGGAGCTACCCCGCACCCCGCCGCGGCTTCGGCCGGCCCGAACGCACGGTCGGTCTCGACGACGTCGACCTGACGGTCCGCGCGGGCTCCGCCGTGGGTGTCATCGGCGAATCGGGATCGGGCAAATCGACGCTCGTCCGCCTGCTGCTGGGTCTCGACGTGCCGACGACCGGCACCGTCGAGGTCGACGGTCGGGCCGTCGACGCGCGCGGGTCGGCCCGGTCGCTGCACTGGCTGCGGCGGGCGACGGGCATCGTCTTCCAGGATCCGTACGCCTCGCTCGACCCTCGCATGAGCGTCGGCCGGATCGTCGGCGAGCCGCTCTGGGCGCTCGGCATCGAGGGCGACCGGCGAGCGCGCGTGCGCGAGGTGCTCGAGCAGGTCGGTCTCGATGCCGGCATGGCCGCGCGCTTTCCGCACGAGTTCTCGGGCGGTCAGCGGCAGAGGATCGCCCTCGCGCGCGCGATCGTGCACCGCCCGCGCATCCTCGTCGGCGATGAGCCGCTGTCGGCGCTCGACGTGACCGTGCGCGCACAGATCCTGCGGCTGCTCGGCCGCCTGCGCGCGGAAGAAGACCTGACGCTCCTGCTCGTCTCGCACGACATCGGTGTGGTGCAGAACGTGTGCGACCAGGTCGTCGTCATGAAGGACGGCCGCGTCGTCGAGCAGGGACCGACCGAGAAGGTGCTGTTGCAGCCCCAGGCCGCGTACACGCGGCAACTGTTGGCATCCGTTCCGACGCTTCCGCGCTGAGCGCACGGGTCACTTTGGCGCCACGCGCGAGGTCGGGCACCTGGGCGTGCCTGCGACCGAGGCACGAGAACCGCGAGAGCCGACCCGTCCTCGTCTCGTCCCGTGCTCGGGGCGACGGATGCCGCGCCCCGGCGCCCGCGGACTCTTCGCGCAACTGTGGACAAGGGATGTCTCAACGTCGGAGGTCGGCGCTAGCCTCGGCGCATGATCCCCGGAATCGTTCCCCCGTTCCTTCTCGATCGGCTCGCCTCGACCGACGACCCCCGTCTCGCGCGAGCGGCCGCCGCCGCGCGGAAGACGCTCGCGATGCCGCGGCCGCAGCGTGCCACCCGTCGACGGCTGCGCCTGTCGATCGACGGCGATGCACTCGTCGCCGAGGCCGTGCCGGCGCCCGACCGGGTGATCTCCGACGCCAGGAACACCGAGAATCTGCCCGGGCGCCGGGTGCGCAGCGAAGACGAGCCGCCCTCCGGCGACAGCGCCGTCGACGAGGCATACGACGGCCTCGGGGCCACGTACGACTTCTTCTGGGACGCCTTCGCGCGCGATGGCATCGACGCGGCCGGTGGCTCGCTGCTCGCGACCGTCCACTTCGGGGACGACTACGACAACGCGTTCTGGAACGGCGAGCGCATGGTCTTCGGCGACGGCGACGGCGAGGTGTTCGTGGGGTTCACGCGATCACTGAGCGTCATCGCGCACGAGCTGGGGCACGGGGTGACCGAGGCCGCCGGGGGCCTCGAGTACCAGGGGCAGTCGGGTGCGCTGAACGAGTCGCTGTCGGACGTGTTCGGGGCACTCGCCGAGCAGCACCACCGCGGCGAGCGGGCCGACGAGGCGTCGTGGCTGATCGGGTCCGGCATCTTCGCCGAGGCCGTCCAGGGCGAGGCGCTGAGGTCGATGAAGGCGCCGGGTACCGCGTACGACGACGACGTCCTCGGCAAGGACCCGCAGCCGGGGCACATGCGTGACTACGTCGAGACCGACGACGACAACGGCGGTGTACACATCAACTCCGGCATCCCCAACCGGGCCTTCTTCCTGGTCGCGACCCAGCTCGGCGGGTTCGCGTGGGAGCGTGCGGGCCTCATCTGGTACCGCACCCTGACCGCCGGAACGCTCTCGCCCACGGCCGACTTCGCCGCGTTTGCCCGCGCCACCCTGGCCGCGGCGGCGACCGAGTACGGTGAGG
>NZ_JARHXC010000227.1:0-10280 GCF_029222405.1 Microbacterium sp. Kw_RZR3
GCGGTGCCGCTGCGCTCACGCCGCGAGCGCGTCGCTCAGGGCCGTGATGTTGCTCTGCATCCACGAGATGTAAGTCTGACCCTCGGGGAGCGTTTCCGTGAACTCGATCACGGGGATGTTCTTGGCCTTGGCTTCGTCCTGGACCTTCGTGACCTCGGCGCCACCGGTCTGCGGGTTCACGATCATGACCTTGATCTGGCCGGAGTCGAGGAGCTGCAGCGACTCGAGCAGGGTCGCGGGCGGCACGTCCTGCCCCTCTTCGACCGACTCGCTGAATTCGTTCGGCGTGGCGTTGTCGAGACCGGCCGCCGTGGTCAGGTACACGGGCACCGGCTCGGTCACGAAGATCTTCGCTCCGGCATCCTTCGCCTTGATCGCGTCGAGCGAGTCCTCGAGACCGGCGATCTGCTGGGTGAAGGCCTCGGCGTTGGCGGTGAAGTCCGCCGAGTGCTCGGGCGACAGCTTGCCGAGCTCCTCGGCGATCGCCTCGGTGAGGCCTTCGACCGTGTGCGGGTCGTACCAGACGTGCTCGTTGAAGCCCTCGATGTGGTCGTGGCCGTCGTCTTCGGCGTGGGTCTCGCCCTCGGCGTGCGCGTGGTCGTCGGCGCTCTCGCTCGGGGCTGGGCTCGCGTCATCGTGCGACTCGGCGCCGGGGTAGTCGTGGTTGAACTCGACCGCGGTGATGACGGGCGCCGCGGTGCCGCTCGCCTGGATGAGGCCCTCCATGAAGGAGTCGTATCCCGCGCCGTTCTCGATCACGAGGCCGGCGTTCTTCAGCGTCAGCTGGTCTTGCGCGCTCGCCTCGTACTCGTGCGGGTCCTGCGTCGGCGAGGTGATGATCGAGGTCACGTCGACGAAGTCGCCGCCGACCGCCTCGGCGATCGAGCCGTAGACGTCGGTGGATGCCACGACGGTCACCTTGCCGTCGGCACTCGCGGTCGAGCCGGCCGAGGGAGACGCGCCGGCGCAGCCGGCGAGGGCGAGCACGGAGGCCGCGCCGAGGGCGAGGGGGGCGAGCAGGCGTCGGGTCATGGCATCCACTCTAAAGCGAGTGATAACCGTTCTCAAACTCAGCTCGGAGGCCATAAGAGCTTCCCAGGATGAGGCGCCGGGCGGGCCAGCGCTGCCGCGGCCGCTCGCACACCCCTATAAACGCTCTCCGCTCACAGAAACACGCTGTGCACGCGTTTCCGTGAGCGGAGAGCGTTTATGGGGGGCAAGATCCGCACGACGGCACGGGCGCGCCGGGCACCCCGCTCGCGGGCGGACCGAGACGTGCAAGCGGGCACGACCCGGCTCGGTTCAACGCCGCAGGATGCGGTGCGCGAGCGCGTTGCCGACCAGCTGACCCGCCTGCACGATCACCACGATGATCGCGACCGTGACCCACGTCGCTTGAGCGTTGAACTGCTGGTAGCCGTAGATGATCGCGAAGTTGCCGAGTCCGCCGCCGCCGATGTAGCCCGCCATCGCCGACATGTCGACGACGGCGATGAACATGAACGTGTAGCCGAGGATGAGCGGCGCGAGCGCCTCGGGGATCACCACGCCGAAGAGCACGCCGATGCGGCGCGCGCCCACGGCCCGCGCGGCCTCGACGGTGCCGGGATCGACCGCGACGAGGTTCTGCTCGACGACGCGGGCGATCACGACGGTCGCCATGATCGTGATCGGCACGATCGCGGCATCCGTCCCCAGGGTCGTCCCCGTCACCGCGCGCGTGACCGGGGCCACGGCGGTGAGGAAGATGATGAACGGGATGGGGCGGATGAGGTTGATCACGAGGTTCGCGACGAAGAAGACGACACGGTTCTCGAACAGGTTGCCGGGGCGGGTGGCGTAGAGCAGGGCGCCGATGGCGAGTCCCGCGATGCCCGAGATGAGCAGCGACACCGCGACCATGTAGACGGTCTCGCCGATCGACTGCAGCAGCACCGGCGTCAGGGTGTCCCACTTGTTCATGCGCGGGCCTCCTCGGCGTTCGGCACCACGACGTCGGTGTGGGAGCGGAGCTCGGTGACGATGGCATCCAGGCTGTCGGTGTGCACGCGGTAGGTCAGGGTGCCGAGCTGCTTGCCGAGCACGTCGGTGACGCCGCCGTAGACCACGGAGTGGCGCGCGCCGTGGCGGTGGAACACCTCGGACACGTCTTCGCTGGTGAACTCGTTGACCTCGACGCTGATCAGGTCTCCGCCGCCCGCGGCGAGCGCCGCCAGCGCCTCGCCCGACGGCACGCCCTGCGTCACCGCGGCGACGAAGCGTTTGGTCAGCTCCGCCCGCGGGTGCGCGAAGACGCGGTACGTGTCGCCGCTGTCGACCACGCGTCCGCCGTCCATGACGATGACCTGGTCGCACAGCTCGTGCACGATCGAGATCTGGTGCGTGATGACCACGATCGTGATGCCCAGGCGCCGGTTGATCTCGCGCAGCAGGTCGAGCATCTCGGCCGTGGTCTGCGGATCGAGGGCGCTCGTCGCCTCGTCGGCGAGGAGGATCCGCGGATTCGTCGCGATCGCGCGCGCGATGCCGACGCGCTGCTTCTGCCCGCCCGACAGGCGCCGGGGGTACTGCTTCGCCTTGTCGCCGATGCCGACGAAGTCGAGCAGCTCGGCGACGCGCTTGTCGCGGTCGGCCTTCTTCCACCCCGCGACCTTGAGCGGGTAGGCGACATTGGCCGCGACCGTGCGCGAGGAGAACAGGTTGAACTGCTGGAAGATCATGCCGACGCGGCGCCGCAGGTCGCGCAGCGTCGCCTCGCTGGCATCCCCCACGTTCACCCCCAGCACCTCGACGGTTCCCGAGGTGGGCTTCTCGAGGCCGTTCAGCAGGCGCACCAGAGTGGACTTGCCGGCGCCGGAGTAGCCGATGACGCCGACGATCGACCCCTCCTCCACGCTCACCGAGACGTCGTCGACGGCGGTCGTGGAGGAGCGGCGATCGGTGCGGAAGCTCTTCGTGACGCCCCGCAGCTCGATGACCGACGTCATCCCTTCTGGGCCTTGAGGGCGTCTTCGAGGCTCGTCAGCTCGTCCTGCAGCTGCGCGGCGGTCCAGTCGGCCTTGAACTGCAGGTTGCCCTGGTTGAGCTCGGTGACCGCGGCCTCGACCTCGGGCGAGTGGTACGCCTCGACGAGCTTCGCCCAGCGCGGGTCGTCCTTCTTGTCGTCGCGTGTGACGAAGGCGTTGATGTAGGGCGCGAGCTGCGGGTTGTTCAGGTCTTCCTTGAAGATGATGAGCTCGTCACCGAGCCCGCCCTTCTGCGCCTGCGTGTTGTTGACGATCGCGGCCTGGGCGCTGCCGTCCTTGAGCGCGGTGACGGTCTGGTTCGTGTCGACGGGCAGCAGCTCAACCTTGGAGGTGACGATGTCGGCCGGGGTCGACAGGGCGGTCCCGCCGTCCTTGAGCGTGAGCAGCCCCGCCGTCTGCAGGTTGAGGAGGCCCCGGGCGAGGTTGGTCGGGTTGTTCGGGATCGCGACCTTCGCACCCTCGGGCAGGTCTTTGACGTCTTTGTACTGCTCCGAGTACAGAGCGAGCGGATACACGGCGGTGGCGCCGACCGGCACGAGCGTGCCGTTGTTCTCGACGTTGAACTGCGACAGGTAGATGAGGTGCTGGAAGAGGTTCACGTCGAGCTCGCCGTCCTGCACGCCCTGGTTGAGCTGCACGCCGTCGTTGATCGTGCGCACCTCGAGGTCGATGCCCTCGTCGGCGAGCTTCTGCTTCAGCACCGTCCAGTGCGCCTCATTTCCGTCGTCGGCACCGAGGACGATGCGGGACGAGTCGTCTCCGGATGCCGCTCCTCCGGCGCACCCGGTGAGGGCGAGGAGAAGGGCTGCGGTGGAAGCGCCGAGGATCGTGGCCAGGCGTGAGGTGGTGCGTGAAGTCATAGCTCTACGTAAACAAGCGCAGGACGGATACCAAAGTCGAACCGTTAGGACCCGTAACCAGTCGTCATCCGGGGTAATCGAATCGGCACCCCGGCCGCCCCTGTGGCAGGCCGAGGCCGATGGAACGGTCCGAGTGGCCGTGCGCGGGTATCCCGCTGCCCGGCGAGCACCTCGCCCCCGCCGAGATCGCACGATCCGCACGAGCGCACGCGCACCGGCCGCGCGCGAACGCGTGATCTCAACACGATCGTGTGATCTCGGGCACGCCGCGACACGGCATCCCCCGACGGCTCGAGGAGAACTCAGTCGAGCAGCAGCGCGGGCTCCTCCAAGACGGACGCCACGTCGGCGATGAACCGCGAGATCCCGTCGCCGTCGGCCACGCGGTGATCGAACGAGCCCGACACCGTGGTCACCCAGCGCGAGCGCACCTCGCCGTCGACGAGCCACGGCTTCTGCCGGATGGCACCCAGGGCGATGATGCCGGCCTCACCGGGGTTGATGATCGGGGTGCCGGCATCCACTCCGAAGACGCCGATGTTGATAGAACGGAGAATGACCGACACGGTGTTCTGGGCAACCGTTCAAGGCGTGGGTACCGTGGTCGCCGCGGTCGCCGCCGTGATCGCACGAGTTATCGCCGCCGGCCAGCTCCGACAACTGAGCGCTTCAAATAGGCTGCTCGCCGAGTCGAACATCGCTCTCACCCGTCCGTACGTCGTCGTCGACTACGAGTTCCGGCCCTCCGCGCTTCGCGGAGGGGGAACCGGCGGTACCTCCGTCTTCATGACAGTCCGCAACGGGTGGGCAAGTACGTCGATGCGGTCGCTCACAAGATCGCGGACCTGGAGAGAACCATCCGCAGGAAACAGTCGACAGTGAAAGACACACCAAGGATCAGCCCAGCTGCGACAAAACGTCCAGGGCGGACGTGGGAGCGGCGTCGAGTACTCCGAGGGAGGGATGGCGGTTCTCAGCCCTCCTGATCCATAGCCGAAGCGCTCACCCGAGATCGAAGAACGCGGCTCGCGGCAGCAGCTGCCGCGCTTCGAGGGACTCGCGGTCAGCACGGGTCAAACGCGCCGCGTCAGCGGCATCCGCCCAGTTAGCCCGGATCCTCTCGACCAGTCCGTCCACGATGTCGCGCGCCTCATGCGCACGCAGACCGTAGATCTCCGACTCAGCGATCAGCGCGCCGAAGTTCGAGACCCGCGCAGCGTCATCCCCTCGCCCGTAAGCCATCGCCTGAGCGAACGAGTCGCCGGACCTGTTTCCCGGCGCCAGGTCATACACGGGTGTGAGCTCGAGATGACTGCCGTCCCAAAACGCCGCATGGTTGCGGGCGTGATCGTCGTTGTTGCTGATGGCGATGTTGAACGCGATACGACGGAAGAGTTCCGGACCCGGTCGCGTCGCATCCGTCGCGTACTCACGCAAGACGTCGAGAATCTGCGGATACGAGACATAACGCGCATACATCTCATCCGTCTGCGCCATGGTGAGCCCGGACACCACGTGGCGTCGGCCGCCGTGCCCGTCGCGATCGAACCGCTTGACGAGAAGCACCTCCTTACCCAGGGACCGGACCACCTTGGTGGCGGGCACGTCCAATCCGGCCCGACGAGCGAGTTCCAACATCGCAGCCTCCGCGTTCACGACCGAGAAAACCCGATCGTCAGACGAAGAGAACTTGGCGAGCCACTCCTCGCCGTTTTCGTCGGTGAGTGATGCCTTGGGGCGTGCACCGCCGAGGCTCGTCCCGTGAATGAGGGCAGCATCCAGCGACGGGGAGAGGTCTTCGCCGTGGTCGAGGCGCTGAGCAGCGTCGTGCAGCTCATCGAGGGTGGCGGAATCATCGCGCGGAACGTACTCCTCACGCGACCGCTGGAAGTCGAGTGCCCCGAACCGGTTGGAGCTCGAATCGATCATGTAGTCGAGTTCCGACAACGAGTTCGGTGCGACCCCGCGCCGACGCTCGATGACGCCGCGCCCCCACCGATCGGGGCTGCCGTCGCGAAGGACACCGGCGATGGTCAGGCCTTCCCGCGGATCCTGCAGACCAGGAACGAGCGGAAGTTCCGGGGCGTAAAGACTGATCGCATCGGGTCGCCTCCGGTAGTTCGCGCCGTAGATGAACCGCAGGAGCGGACCATCCTGCTCGATGCGACCGGCGACGACGGGATCGGCGTGACCCGGAAGCCATGTCCACACGTACAACTCGTCAGAAGTCATCGTCCGCGACCTCGTTGAGCGGCCTCCGCACGCGTTGCGGGAGCAGCGCCAGCATCTCCTCGCCGCGACGGCGTCGTAAGGCGATCTCCGCGCGGTCCTCGAGACCGAAGAGCGGAATGCCCACGAGGTCGGCGAGATCGACCATCGTCCCGACGGCGGTCCCCGGGCTCCCCGCCTCCGCCGCAGCGACAGTGCGGTCGGAGACATTGGCACGCGCAGCCAATTCGGCGAGGCTCCACCCGCGGTCGATCCGCCCCTGACGGATCACCTGGCCCCACACCGCCAGCGCGTCTCGCACGTGTGGTCGAAGGGGAACCGTGCGCTTCGCCATGACTGACCTCATTAAAGTGAGTATTAAACGCTTTAATACGAACTTTATTGTAGGACCAGATCAGATTCCAGTCTCGTTTGCACATCACGCGACCGGGCCACGCCGTGCTCGACGCGGAGGAACTGCCGGGGCCCGGCCCGATCCGAGCCTCAGTCGAGCAGCAGCGCCGGCTCCTCCAGAACGGATGCCACATCCGCGATGAACCGCGAGATCCCGTCGCCGTCGACCACGCGGTGATCGAACGAGCCCGACACCGTGGTCACCCAGCGGGGGCGTACCTCGCCGTCGACGACCCACGGCTTCTGTCGGATCGCGCCGAGGGCGATGATGCCGGCCTCGCCGGGGTTGAGGATCGGGGTGCCGGCATCCACTCCGAACACGCCGATGTTCGTGATCGTGAAGGTGCCGCCGACCTGATCGGCGGGGCTCGTCTTGCCTTCGCGGGCCGTCAGGGTGAGGTTCTCGAGCGCCTTCGCGAGCTCGCGGGTGTTCATCGCCTGCGCGTCCTTGATGTTCGGCACGAGGAGGCCGCGGGGGGTGGCGGCAGCGATGCCGAGGTTGACGTAGTGGCGCACCGAGATCTGCGCGCCGTCCTCGGTGTCGACCCAGGCGGCGTTGATCATCGGCGTGCGGCGCAGAGCCCAGATCACCGCGCGGGCCATGATCAGCAGCGGCGAGATCTTCACGTCGGCGAAGTCTGGCGAGGCCTTGAGACGCTTGACGAGCTCCATCGTGCGCGAGGCGTCGACATCGACCCACACCGACACGTGCGGGGCCGAGTACGCGCTCGAGGTCATCGCGTTCGCGGTGGCTTTGCGGACGCCGCGGACGGGGATCGACTCCTCGCGGGCATCGGCGGCGGGGACGGATGCCACGGGCGCGGGCGCCGCGGGAGCGGGGACCGGGATCGTCTCCTCACGCACCTCTCCCCACGCGGGCGTCTCGATGTTGCGGAAGACGCTCGCCTGCTCGGCGTGCTTCACGACGTCGTCGCGCGTCACCTCGCCGGCGGGACCGCTCGGCGTCACGGCCGAGAGGTCGACGCCGAGGTCGCGCGCGAGCTTGCGGATCGGGGGCTTGGCGACCACTCCGACGGATGCCTTCACCGGACGTTCGGCGGGCTTGCGCCGGCGTGACGACACCGCGCCACCCGTGCCGTATCCCACGAGCACGGCCCCGCCGGGGTCGCTGGGCTCGGGAACGGTGACGGGCTCCGCGGGCGTCGGGGTGCCGGCATCCGTCGATCCGATCGTGATGATCGGGGCACCGACCTCGACCGTGGCCCCCTCGGAGGCGAGGAGCTCGCCGACCGTGCCCGCGTAGGGCGAGGGCAACTCGACGAGCGACTTCGCCGTCTCGATCTCGACGATCACGTCGTTGACCGCGACGGTGTCGCCGGGGGCGACGCGCCACTGCACGATCTCGGCCTCGGTGAGGCCCTCTCCGACGTCGGGGAGAACGAAGGTCTGCTCGGTCACGGTGTGTCCTTTGCTCGGGAGCCAGCTTGCCACCGGCGGTGCCGCAACGGAATGATCCGGCGGCGGGAGGGCCTCACGGCCGGGAGGGTGTCAGTAAGCGAGAGACCGGTCGACGGCCTCGAGGATGCGGTCGGCGTCGGGCAGGTAGGTGCCCTCGAGCTTCGCGGGCGGGAAGGGCACATCGAAGCCCGACACGCGCAGCACGGGCGCCTCGAGCGCGAAGAACGCCTTCTCCATCACGGTCGCGGCGATCTCGGAACCGAGCGAGGTGAAGCCCGGCGCCTCTTGCGCGTAGACCATGCGGCCCGTGCGGCGGATCGAATCGAGCAGAGGACCGTAGTCGACGGGAGACAGCGAACGCAGGTCGATGACCTCGCAGCTCGTGCCCTCGCTCTCGGCGAGCGCGGCCGCCTGCAGGAGGGTCGTGACCATGGCGCCGTGGCCCACGAGGGTCACGTCGGTGCCGCGCCGGACGATGCGGCTCGCGTGCAGCGGCAGGGCGGGGGCGTCGAGGTCGACCTCGCCCTTCTGCCAGTACTTCGCCTTCGGCTCGAGGAAGATGACCGGATCGGGCGAGGCGATGGCCTGCTGCATCATCCAGTACGCGTCGTTCGCGTTCGAGGGGCTGACCACGCGCAGACCGGCCGTGTGCGTGAAGTACGCCTCGGGGCTCTCCTGGTGGTGCTCGACCGCGCCGATGTGCCCGCCGTACGGGATGCGGATGACGACGGGCATGCGCACGCCACCCTCGTGACGGTTCGTGATCTTCGCGAGCTGCGAGGTGATCTGGTCGAAGGCCGGGAAGACGAAGCCGTCGAACTGGATCTCGAGCACGGGCTTGAACCCGCCCATCGCGAGGCCGATCGCGGTCCCGACGATGCCGGACTCGGCGAGGGGCGAGTCGATGACGCGGCGGGGTCCGAAGTCCTTCTGCAGACCCTCGGTCACGCGGAAGACGCCGCCGAGCGGGCCGATGTCCTCGCCCATGAGCAGGACGCGGTCGTCGGTCTCGAGCGCGCGGCGGAGACCCGCGTTCAGCGCGCGGCTGATCGGCATGTTCTCGGTCACTGCGCGCCCCCTTCCATCGACGCCTCGTAGTCGTCGAGCCAGCGCTGCTCCTCCTGGATCAGCGCGTGCGCCTCGGAGTACACGCTCTCGAACATGTGCGCGCGGGGGATCGTGCCGAGCTCGTTCGTGCGCACACGCACGTCGTCGGCGAGCGCGGCACCCTCGGCATCCGCGTCGTCGAAGAACTGCTGCGACGCACCGCGGGCCTCGAGGAACGCGCGCATGCGGGCGATCGGATCGCGACGGCCCCACGACTGCTCCTCGTCGGAGGTCCGGTACTTGGTCGGGTCGTCGCTCGTGGTGTGCGCGCCCATGCGGTACGTCATCGCCTCGATCGCGCGGGGGCCGCCGCCGGCACGGGCCTCGTCGAGGGCGAGCTTCGACACGGCGTAGCTGGCGAGCACGTCGTTGCCGTCGACCTGGACGCTCGGGATGCCGTATCCCTCACCGCGCTTGTACAGCGGCGAGCGCGACTGCGTGGCGACCGGGACGGAGATGGCCCACTGGTTGTTCTGGAGGAAGAAGACCTCGGGGGTCTGGAAGCTCGCGGCGAAGACCATGGCCTCGTGCACGTCGCCCTGGCTGGACGCGCCGTCGCCGTAGTAGACGATGACCGCTTCGTCGCGCTCGGGGTCTCCGGTGCCGCACTTTCCGTCGAACACCAGCCCCATGCCGAGGCCCGTCGCGTGCAGCGTCTGCGCACCGAGCACGAGCGTGTAGATGTGGGTGTTGCCGTTCTTGGGGTCGGACGGATCCCAGCCGCCGTGCGTGAGGCCGCGCATCAGTCGGATGATGTCGAGCGGGTCGACGCCACGGATGCGGGTGACCACGTGCTCGCGGTACGAGGGGAAGATGTGGTCCTGCGTGCGAGCCGCACGCGCGGAGCCGACCTGGGCGGCCTCCTGACCGAAGGACGGCGGCCACAGGGCGAGCTGGCCCTGGCGCTGCAGGTTGGTGGCCTGCACGTCGAACGCGCGGATCGAGACCATGTCGCGGTAGAACGTCTCGATTTCGGCGTCGGTCAGCGCGTCGATGAGCGGCAGGTAGCGCTCGGCCGCGGGCGTGGGCGCCATCGTGCCGTCGGCTGCCAGAACGCGCACGAGAGCGGGGTCGTCGAGCGGGGTCATGCTCCCACGCTAATGCTCGCCCTATGCCGGGGACCGCATGAGGTGAACAATGGATGCCGGGATTCGGCATCCATCATCCACAAAGCGGCGCGGTCGTGGGCCCGGTCCCTTCGACAAGCTCAGGGACCTCCCGCGGACCGCCGGAGCCCCCGCGTCGC
>NZ_JARHXC010000228.1:0-29494 GCF_029222405.1 Microbacterium sp. Kw_RZR3
GCGTCGCGGTGGGGGAGGCTCAGGAGCCGCCACCCGCCGAGAAGATGTTCTGCGAGATGGAGTTGAGCTGCGTGCGCAGCTCTTCGAGCTCCTGCTTGGCCTTGTCGAGCGCAGCCTTGGTCTCGGGCCAGGTGGAGCCGCGGAACTGGGCGGCGAGGGGGCCGTCCCAGACGTTCGGGTCCGACAGGATGCGACCCTGGGCGTCGAGCTGCGAGATCTGGTCGGTGAAGCCCCCGTTCACGATCGACTGGATCTGCTGAATGGCCGACTTGGCCTGCTCGGTAGAAAGAACGCGCGACATCATTTCCCCTTTTGCTTCGCGCGGCGCACCCACTGCACGCCGTTCATGACGACACGACGATAAACAACGTCGCGGGAGGTGTCCAGGTGTTGACGAGCGGCGGCGGAGGCGGTTATTGGGACGGAACGGCTCCTCGATCTGGGTTTATGAGGGACGCATGAGAACCTGCCACAAGACCCTGATGCTTCGACGAACCCGGGGCTAAGCTCTTGCGGTCGTGAGCGGTCGCCGCGTTCTCTGGGCGACCGCCGAACCAGTGGGGGGTTTCGATGAGCGATGTCGATCTCGAGGTGTACGGGGCACCGGATCTGACCTACGACTTCGGTCTGGCGGACGCGGTGGGCTCCGCCGCGAACGCGGCGGCGGCCGCCGTGGAAGGCCAGACGGCGTCACGCGCGTCGTACGCCGCCACCGCGAAGGAAGACTTCCAGGGCGCCTTCAGCGAGCTCTTCGCGACCAACGCGACGACCGCCGCGAGCGACGCCCGCGAGCTCGCGGCGCGGCTGCGGGACGTGTCGTCGTTCATCGGACGGTTGAGCGACGCGGCGCGCGAGGAGAACGCTCGCCGCAGGCGCGCACGCGAGTGGAAGGCCCGGGTCGAGGCGCGGCGGTCGAACTGGCTGGACGCGACGTGGGACGACATCTTCGGTGAAGAGCCGCCGCCGCAGGGCGGCGAGATCGAACCGCCGGTCTTCAACGCTTCTGCGGTGCCGACCTCACCGCGGCAGACGCCGGCCTCCGGTGGGGGCGGCGGTGGCGGAACGTCCTCTGCCCGACCCGAGAACCTCCGGACCTTCGCCACGGGAAATTCCAACCTGGATGCGGAGCTCTCCGCTCACCCCGGACGAGTGTCGTCGGCTGCGAGCCAGTTCATGGCGACGTGCGATTTCGGGGGGATCGACGTCGGTCCCGTGGTGTCAGGTTTCCAGGCCTGGTTGAGCGCGAATGCGAATGACACGGCGTGGGCGAACACGATCGCTCAAGCGTTCGAGGACGCCGGGACCAATGGCGGGATCGGGACGGTGTCGGATGCCGCGTTGGCGGCGTCGCTGGCCGCGGCGGGGGTGTCCGCGACCCGTCAGGACCTGACCATCGACCCCCCGACCGCGTGGGGTGGCGCCCCGACGACGGGGTTCGTGAACGACCCGGTCAACTCCGCCACCGGCAACTTCCTCGAGCCGGAGAACGACCTGCCGTTCCCCGCGGCGACGGCGCTGCTGTCGCTGACACGCATGTACAACTCCCTCAACGACGGGGCCGGGGTGTTCGGCCTCGGATGGTCCTCGATCCTAGACACCATGCTGCTGCTGGGTGAGGACGATGCCCGGTTCGTGAGGGCGGACGGGCGGCAGATCGTGTTCGGCGTCGACGGGCGCGACTGGGCCCGCGGCACGGGGGAGAACTACTGGCTCAACCGCGCCAGCGCGGCGGAGCTCGCGGCTCGGGGGCTGACCGCGCCCGACGGGCTGCTCGTCACCGACAACGCGGGGGCGTGGTGGGCGTTCACCACCGGCGGCGACTGGCTCGGTGCGGGTGCCGGGGCGGGCAACACCGTTACCGTCCACCGGGATGCCGCGGGCGCGATCGTCGCGCTCGAGCACTCCCGCAACCGGCGCGTGGACGTGGAGTACGTCGATGGGCTCGTGGCATCCGTCACCTCCTCCGACGGTCGCCGCGTCGAGTACCTCTACGACGAACACCGACGCCTGACCGCGGTGTCGGGGCCGGCGGGGACGCGGACGTACCGATGGAACGACGACGACCTCATCGACCAGGTGGTCTCGGCCGCCGGGGTGATCGAGTGCACGAACGTGTACGACGCGCAGCGGCGGGTGCGGGAGCAGGTCACGGAGTTCGGGCGTCACACCCGCTTCACGTACCTGTCGGGTCGGGTGACGGAGGTTGCCGACAGCGACGGGGCGAACGCGAACACGTGGATCGCCGACCGTAAGGGCCGGCTCGTCGGGGTCATCGACACGGACGGCAACCGCCAGTCGATGGCGTACGACCCGGCCGGGAACCTCGTCTCGGTCACCGACCGTGAGGGACGTATCACCGTCCACGCGTACGACGACCGGGGACGGAAGACCCGTACGGTCACCCCTGACGGTGCCGACATCACCTACGGCTACGACGACCACGACCGCGTCACCACCGTCGTCACCGCCGACGGCGGCATCGTCACCTACGACTACCCCAACGATCTGGAGCGCAACCCGTCGCGGATCACCGACCCCGGCGGGGGCGTCACCGAGCTCGACTGGGAGAACGGGCTCCTCCGCCGCGCCCGCGACCCCGAGGGCGTGATCCTCCGCTTCGAGTACGACGCGCACAGCGAACTCATCGCCACGCGCAACGCGGACGGCGCCACCGCTGCCCTCGTCCGCGACGGCGCGGGCCGGGTGACGCAGGCGATCACCCCGCTCGGTGCGATCACCCGGTACACCTATAGCCCCGAGGGTTCGCTGCTGAGCCGGGAGGACCCCGACGGCGCGATCTGGCGCTACGAGCACGGCCCCGGCGGACAGATCACCGCGATCGTCGACCCGCTGGGTGCGCGGACAGAGCTGGAGTACGGCCCGCACGGGGGCCTGACCCGCACCACCGACCCCCTCGGCCGCGCGATCGACCGGTCGTTCGACGCCTTCGGCAACGTCACCGGCGTCACCCTTCCGGGTGGTGCCGCGTGGGGCTTCACCCACGACGCCCTCTCCCGGCTCCGCGAGATCACCGACCCCGCAGGCGGCGTCTGGACCCGCGAGTACGACGCGGTCGGCGAGCTGACGCGGACGACGGATCCGACCGGTGTGTCGGCCGAGGTGTCCCGGACCGACACGACCCGCACGGTCCAGACGGCGTTCGAGCAGACCTCGGTCCGTTACGACTCGTTCGGTCGTCCGGAGAAGATCCAGGATGCCGCGGGCGACGCGTCGCTGGTCACCTACGATCCCTGTGGTCGTCCGGTGGAGGTGCTGAACGCGGACGGCGGGCTCACTCGCCTCGAACGCGACCGCGCGGGCCGTGTCACCGCCGTCACGACCCCGGCCGGTCGCACGACCCGGTATGAGTACGACTCGTGCGGGCGCCCGGTCGCCGCCGTCGACCCGACGGGGGCTCGAACGGCGTTGGAGTACGACGTCGATTCCCGCGTGATCGCCCGTGTCCTTCCCACGGGGGAACGTGTGGAGGTCGAGTACGACGCAACTGGACGGGTGGTACGCGAGCACGTCCCCGGCGGGGGTGTTGCCCGTTTCGGTTACGACAAAGTCGGACGCCTGACCTTCTCGCACGACACCCGGTTCGGCATCCGTCGCTTCTCCTACGACGCGGCCGGTCAGCTGATCACCGCGACCAATGGGATCGGTGGGGTGACACGGTATGCGTATGACGAGCGGGGGCGGGTGGTGTCGATCACCGACCCCGCCGGCGGGGTCACCACCCGCACATACACCCAGCTCGACAAGGTCGCGTCGCAGACCGACCCGCTGGGGCGGGTCACCACCGCCGACTACGACGCCGCGGGTCGTCAGATCCGGCAGACCAGCCCCGACGGGACCGTGACGGAATGGTCGTACGACGACGCCGGCCTCGAGTCCGGGCTCACCGTCAACGGCAAGCGGGTCACCTCGATCCGTCGCGACGCGCGGGCTCGCACGGCGACGATCATCGACCACACCACCGACGAGCCCACCACCCACACCCTCCGGTTCACGCGGCTGGACCGCCTCGCCGAGCGCACCACGGATGGTCGCTCCACCCGGTGGGAGTACGACGCTGATGGTGCTCGCACCCGTCTGATCACTGCCGAGGGGGTGACGGTCGATTACGCGCGGGATGCCGCCGGGCACCTCACCCGCATCGATCACTCCCGTCTGGGTGCGGTGCACTACACCCGCGATGCGTTCGGACGGATCCTCGAAGCCCGCGCCGGCGACAGCCTCCAGACCTGGGAGTACCAGGACGGGTACCCCGTCGCGCACACCCGCACCGACGCCGACGGCGCCACCCTCACCCGCATCACCCGTGACAACGACGGCCGCATCACCGCCGTCGACGGCCCCGACGGCACCACCCGGTACACCCATGACGACGCCGGGCAACTCCTCTCCGCCGTCAGCGACGGACACGCCAACGCCTGGGAGTACGACACCGCCGGCCGCCTCATCCGCGAAACCCGGGACGACGTGGAGCGCTCGTTCGCGTACGACCTCGCCGGGCAACTCCTCACCGTCACCGCACCCGAGGGCGACACGACCTATGCCTACGACGGGCAGGGGCGCCGCACCCGCGAGACGACCCCCACCGGATCGACCGAGTACACGTGGGATGACCGCGGGTGGATCCGTGCGATCACCGCACACACCCCCGACGGACAGCGCCGCACCGACCTGCGCGTGAACGCGCTCGGCGAGCTCGCCGAGATCGACGGCATCCCCCTGACCTGGGATGCCGGCCCCTACGCCGCCACCCCCCTCACCGTCGGGGACATCGACGTGTTCCACGCCCCCGGCTCCCTCACCGGCATCGGCGACACCTGGACCACCGGCGGATGGCGCGGCACCCGCACCACCACCACCGACGACCCCTGGCAGGCCCTCACCACCGCCAACGCCCTCGGCGGCGGAGCCGTCGGGATTAGCCCCGCCGGGGGTCTCGCGGTCGCGGGACTGGAATGGATGGGCGCCCGCGCCTACGACCCCGCCACCCGCGGATTCCTCAGCACCGACCCCCTCACCGCACCCGCCGGCGCCGCCTGGTCAGCGAACCCGTACTCGTACGCCGGTAACGACCCCCTCCACGCCACCGACCCCCTCGGCCTGCAACCCGTCACCGACGAACAACTCACCGCCTACGCCAACGCCCACCAAGGTGCCCTCGCCACCGCCGGCAACGCCATCGGCGAATGGTGGAACGACAACTGGGAATACGTCGCCGGCGGCGCCATGGTCATCGCCGGAGGCGTCATGATCGCCACCGGCGTCGGCGGCCCGGTGGGGGCCATGCTCATCGGCGCCGGCGCCGACACCATCATCCAAAAAGCCACCACCGGCGACGTCAACTGGGGCCAAGTCGCCCTCAGCGGAGCATTCGGCCTCATCCCCGGCGCCGGAGCCGCCGGCGGCCTCCTCGCCCGCACCGGCGTCAACGCCGCCGAAGGTGCCGTAGAAAACACCGCCCAATACCTCATCAGCGGGCAACCCATCACCCCCGGCGGACTCCTCTCCACCGCCGCCACCGGCGCGACCATGTCCGCCGTCACCGCCGGAGCCCTCAACCGCATCCCCGCCAGCAACGCGGTCGCCAAACTTGATGAGGTTCCCGTTCGACCGTCGGTCACTGACACGACAGTGATTCCGTCCAGCGGCACGACTTTCGTTGCGACTCCCCAAGGCACCATCTACGACGTACCTTCCGGATGGGCGTTCAGGGAAGCCGACAACGGGAAGGGTCTGGTCGCGCAGGATCCGGATATGGTCGGTGTCATCAACGCGGGCAACAACATGGACTCCAACACCATCCGAATCATGGACCCAACGGACCGATATCCAAACGGGTACTCGCGATACAGCAACGACGTCGGGCAATGGCTGGACCCCACAACGGGCAAGCCAGGCTCGAAGCCAGCGAGCCATATACCTGCCGACTACGAGGGGATTTATCTCCAATGGCCCCAATAGATCCCACAGCACTGATTACTATCTCCGAAAGTAGCACGGTCGATTTCATCGGTGTCGACCATCGTCTCACTCTTCGCTTCTCCGGGAGGGAGGTTGTCACCATAGAGACAGATTTCTTTTTGCTCAGGCACGGGGATCCCGAGCAGCGGTTCGACCCGGACGGTGATAAGAAGACCCTTGGCGAATTCCTCGACCTTTTCGGTCGCACGGTCACAAGTGTTTTCATTGTCGACGGAGAGTTGCAAATTAAGTTCGATAATCATCTGCTGCTACGGGTGCCGCCTAGCGAAGATTATGAGGCGTGGAGCTACTCTGGCGCCGAGAAGCCTCCGACAAAAATCATCTCGATGCCGGGTGGCGAGTTAGCGATTTGGAGCTCCTGATCCCGCGCTTCGCCCTCCAGGGGTACCCCCGCTCCCGCAAGGATTGCAATTCCGCCTCTCAGAACCTGGCGGTACAAAACAAAGTGGACCGTCTCACTCAGTTGCGAGCAGGAGACATTCGTATCAACCAGCAGCAAGTCAACTACGACGGTGTCCGTGTCGGCGTGAACCGTCCGGACCTGCAGTACTTTCTCGACCGACAGTGACACTATGTGGAGTGGGACCGGACCAGATCGAACAGAGGCCCCCTTCACGAAGAGAGGATGTTGGCAACCGATCTCTCGGGATCGTCCATCTTCACACTCTCGACTGATGAGCGGACTTATGCAGAGCTTGTTCGGAGACACCTTCTATCCCGCGACGAAGAGTATGGGATTCATCCGCAGCTCACCCGAATCTCTCGTTCATGCATACAGCGAGTGGTTCGATCGGCTCGGTCACACCTGCCGCATTCAGGTTCATGAAGCACCCCTGCGAACCGTCATGCCGCTCCTGGAACCTCTCACAGGCGACTCGACACGGATCATCGTCGCCGCGACACGGAGCGCAGAATGGTCGGCAATCTTCGACAACCTCGCGACAGGGGGAGACCCGGTCAGCGACATCGCGGTCCTGACGAAAGCACGACGTACGGATGGCGTACTTGTCGGCTACTCTCCCGACGAAAGGGAGACGCCCGACGGCAAGCTCGGGCGGCTCGGCGCCCGAGTCTTCCGCTACACCGAGTACGACCCTGGCAGTCAGCGGTCTATAGCGCCCCCGACCTGGAGCATCTACCTGGCGCGTCAATCGGGTTCGAAGTGGCTCTTCGAAGCGAAGGGCGAGCCACTGAGCTTCGAGGACCTCAACGTCTACGAGCAGCGCCGGGTGAAAGACCGATTCACGCCCGAGATGTTGGAGCGGTACTGCCGTGAGCTCGGTATCGACCCCTTCGACGAAGACTTCTATCCCGGACCCTGCTATCTGGTGGAGAAGCACGTTGATCCCAGCGCGCTCGGCACCATCACCACCTTCGAAGAACAGCAGCGGAAGTGGCAGATCGTTCCGGGTTCCTGATCCCGTCGCACCAACAGGAAACGGCGGAGAGCAGAGAAGTGAGGCCACACATGCCAGACATCGAAACTGTCAAGTTCAGATATGCACCCCCAGGGGGCCCTCGGTGGCTCCCGTCACGGTTGCGACGACGTCGGCTTGAGATCATAGAGGATTGTCCGCCGAACTCCATCGTCGACTTCTACGGCCTGGCTCAACGCTGTCTGGGCGGTGGTACTGATTTTCAGATGTGCCTCACACTTGCCGGGCGGCTCGCTGACGCCCACGACTCACGATGGGTGGGCTTTCCATTCGCCGCCCCCACGGACGACTAGGACGCGCAAGACCAGCAGTCTTCAGTGGACCCGTACGAGGGCAGAAAATGTTCACATCCGTAAGATTTCGGCGAACCGCCGGTGTCGGTCCTCAGTGGATGCCAGAGCGCTTCAGATCCCGGCGGTATGAGGTTAAAGGGGAGGCGACCGAGCCTCGGATCGTGGACCTCGAGGAGCTTTCCGAACTCTGTGATGGCGGACGCAATACAGATCTCCAGCAATGTCTCTCTCTGGCGACGAGGCTCGCCATCGCGGGCGACCCGCGCTGGGTTTCCTATCCCTCCATCGCAGTGGTCGACGAGTAGTCGGCTCCTTCGATGATCAATCAAAGACATGGAGCGTGAGGAGTTCGAATTGGCAAAGAGCAGCCCGGTATACGCCATTCGCGAGGGCGACATCTTCACAATAGGCATCGACGATCGGCACGTGTACGTGGGGCACGTCATCTGCGAGTACCTGCATGCGTGGTTCGTTGTCATCTTCGACGAATGCAGGACAGCATCCGAAGCTCGCGCGAACCCGACCCACGCACTCGCCTCGCGGCCCCTTTTCGGGGCGATCGTGTTCGACGCGAGGTTCCGCCCGGGAATGTGGGAGCTGATCGGGCATTCCGATTCCCAGCCGGAACGATTCGCCCCCGCGTACAGGACAGGAGATCCTCGCGCCAGAGGCATGAAAATCCTGAACTTCCGGGGTACCAAGATGCGCGCGGCCGCCCCAGAGGAAGCCGAGATCTTCCCTCGCAGGACGTACAACTCGCCGTTGGTGTTGGAGAAGGCCGTCCGAGCCCACGCAGGTCGAGAACGTTGGCTACCGGCGTTCGATGATCTTCTTGTAGCTAACCAGCCAAAATCCGTGGATGTTCTCGGAACATTGTGAGTCGAACATGAGCGCACATCATTCTGCACCCGAGATGTTCTCGAACGGCGGCGACCTCGAGTTCATCGGCGTCGACCACCGCCTCACCCTTCGCTTCTCCGAAGGCGATGTCGTCACCATCGAGACGGAGTTCGCACTGACCCGTCCAGGCTCAACGGAGGTGCTCCTGGATCCTGACGGAGACAAGAAGGCCCTGGGCGAGGTCTTGGCTCTGTTCGGGCGACGCGTCACCGGAGCCGAGATCGTGAGCCACGAATTGCGGATCGCGTTCGACGACTCGACCGTGCTGCGAATCCCTCCCGATCCCGACTACGAGGCGTGGAGTTACTCTGGGCCGGGGAATCCGCGGACGCTCGTCATATCGATGCCGGGCGGCGACTTGACAATATGGACCAGCTGATAGGGAAGGAGCATCTCCGTGCGATCCGTCACTTACGGCCAGATCTTCTTCGCCCACTCGTTGTCTGTCCGTCGAATAGACCGAGCTGCGGTCAACCACGTTCCCCCTCGCAAGTTGTGCGGATGAGGCTCCCCTCCGCGCACCTGTGTCGCGTCTGCGGGTACTTCTCAGACGACCCTCCGTGGGGACTCGATGGCCGCTGCCCGACCTACGAGTACTGTCCCTGCTGCGGCGTCGAGTGGGGCTACCAGGACTCCCTGCTGACGTCCACCGAACGATTTCGATCGGAATGGGTGCAGCGCGGTGGGATATGGACGGACCGCACCGTCCCCGCCGACGGCCTCACGACGAACGAGCGCCTCCAACGCCTCGACACCCACCGGGAAGAAACACCGATGACAGACCTCGCGGGCGAGATCATCTTCCATCCGCGGAGCGCGGGCGGCCGCCGCTCGGGTCCGCCGACCGGCGAGAGCTACTTTCCGACGGCCGCCGTTCTCGCGGCCGCCACGTCGGAACGCGACGCGTTCGGCATCCGCGTGCACCTTGCCCACGTGCCGTCGGCAGCGCGATGGACGCCCTGCAGCGTCGGCGTGCTCGTCCCGGGCGCGCCGTTCTCTGAAGCAATGATCCCCGGCGCTCACCTGCTCGTCTACGGAGGCCCGCACGTGGTGGGACAGCTCCGTCTCCTCGGGTCTGCGGACGAGACGAACGCCCACGCGCCGGGAATCGCGCGATGGGCGAGCGCGGAGATCACGTCCCTCTGCGGGGACCTCAGCGGCATCCTGGATCCGGCAGTGCTGCGCGACGTCACCGACCTGGCCGACCATGCGGAGCCCGGAATCGCGCTGGACCTGCTCTGCGACAAGATTCTCGACGCGGACGCTCCGCTCAATGCCGCGCAGCGCAACCGCCTCCTCACCGTCGGACGGGCGATGGGCCTCGACGAGACCGTCGCCTTCCTCGGTGACGCGCCTGCGGAAGGATGACCGACATGGATCGACAGCTCTGCGTCACCCCGCTCAACGCGCAGGTCGCGATTTTCTCCCCGGGCGCGCCCGAGTTCCCGGAGTGGGAGACCGGCGACGAACCGGCCGTGGCGACGACGACGGCAATCCTGATCGCCACCCGAGACGACCTGGCGGGGGAGGTCACGCTCCGCGTCCGCATCGACGCAGCGCCCGTCGACGGTTTCGCCGAGGTCCTCACCGCAACGCTTCTCCTCTCCGACGGCGTCGTCGCGTTCGGGTCCTTCCTGTCCGGAGAGATCGAACGGATGCCACTTCCCACCGCCGGCGCCCACCTCGCGACCGTGTCCGTCGACGTCCCGGGCGAAGCGAGCAGCGTTCTCGTCACCCTGACGCCCGCGTCCTGAGGCGCGGCGCACCGCCGCCTCTCGGCGGCGGGCCCGATAATGGACTGTGCCCACCTACCGCGACGAAGTCGTGGTCCTGCGTACCCACAAGCTCGGGGAGGCGGACCGCATCCTCACCCTCCTCAGCCGCCGCAACGGCAAGATCCGCGCGGTCGCGAAGGGCGTGCGCCGCACGTCGTCGAAGTTCGGGTCGCGCCTGGAGCCCTTCATGGTCGCCGACGTGCAGCTGTTCAAGGGGCGCAACCTCGACATCGTGCAGCAGGCCGAGTCGCTCGGCTCGTACGGAGCCGACATCGTCGTCAACTACGACCGATACACCACCGCCAGCGCGATGGTCGAGACCGCCGACCGACTGAACGAGGCGGAGGCCACCCCGCAGCAGTACCTTCTGCTCGTGGGCGGTCTGCGCTCCCTCGCGCGCGGCGATCACGCGGAGCGCAGCGTCCTCGATTCCTATCTGCTCCGCGCCATGGCCCTCTCGGGCTGGGCGCCGGGGCTGACCGAGTGCGCGCGCTGCGGCACGGTCGGCGATCACCCGTACTTCCTCGCCCAGCTCGGCGGCGTGGTCTGTTCGACGTGCGCTCCCGCGGGCTCGCCCCGGGTCGCGCGTGAGACGGTCGACATGCTCCGCGCCCTCATGGCGGGGGAGTGGGAGACCATCGACGCCGCCCCCGGACGCACGATCTCGGCGGCCTCGGGTCTCGTGGCCGCGTACGCGCAGTTCCATCTGGAGCGTGGCATCCGTTCCCTCTCGCACTTGGAGACGCACCGATGACGCCCAAGCCGTTCACGCACCGCGACGCCGTGCCGTACCGCCCCCTCGACTGGACGGGGGAGTACCCGCCCGCGTACCCGAAGGGGTCGGTTCCCGAGCACGTCGCGATCGTCATGGACGGGAACGGCCGCTGGGCCAACCGTCAGGGGCTCACGCGCATCGAAGGGCACCGGCAGGGCGAGGCCGCGTTGCTGGACGTCGTGGCCGGGGCGATCCAGGCCGGGGTGAAGCACCTGTCGGTGTATGCGTTCTCGACCGAGAACTGGTCGCGCTCACCCGAGGAAGTGCGCTTTCTCATGGGCTTCAACCGCGAGGTGCTGCACCGCCGCCGCGATCAGCTGAACGAGTGGGACGTGCGCATCCGCTGGTCGGGTCGCAAGCCGCGCCTCTGGGGCTCGGTCATCAAGGAGCTCCAGCACGCGGAACGCCTCACCGAGGGCAACTCGACCCTGACGCTGACGATGTGCGTCAATTACGGCGGGCGGGTGGAGATCGTGGATGCCATGCGCCGCATCGGCGACGACATCGCCGCCGGCAAGCTCAAGCCGTCCGCCGTGACCGAGAAGCTGATCCGCAAGCACCTGTACCAGCCCGACATGCCCGACGTCGACCTCTTCGTGCGGTCGAGCGGCGAACAGCGCACCTCGAACTTCCTGCTGTGGGAGTCGGCGTACGCCGAGATGGTCTTCCTCGACACGCTGTGGCCCGACTTCCGCCGCACGCACCTGTGGGAAGCCATCGGGCTGTACCTCTCGCGCGATCGACGGTTCGGCGGCGCGATCGACACCCCCACCGGGAAATGAATACCGCGATCGGAATAGATCGCTCACCTGAAGGGTTGTGCCCGATATGACGGATGCCATCAAGATCGACGTGTGGAGTGACATCGCCTGCCCCTGGTGCTACATCGGCAAGCGGAACCTCGAGAACGGCCTGGCCGCCACGGCCGACGACGACGACGCCCCGGTCGTCGAGATCGAGTACCACTCGTTCGAGCTCTCGCCCGACACCCCCGAGGACTTCCACGGCGGCGAGGTCGACTACCTCTCGCAGCACAAGGGCATCTCTCCAGACCAGGCACGCGAGATGCTCGATCGCGTCACCGGCGTCGCCGCCGAGGCGGGACTGGCGTACCGCTTCGACATCCTCCAGCACACCAACACCGTCAAAGCCCACGAGCTGCTGCACTTCGCGAAGGAGAACGGCAAGCAGCTGGAGCTGGCCGAGGTCCTCATGTCGGCGTACTTCCTCGAGGGCAAGCACGTGGGTCGCGACGACGACCTCGTCGCTCTGGCGGTGGAGGTCGGTCTCGACGAGGATGCCGCCCGTGAGGCCCTCGCATCGCAGCGCTACCGTGCCGCGGTCCGCGCCGACCAGGAGCAGGCGCAGCAGTTCGGGATCACGGGCGTGCCGTTCTTCGTGATCGACGGCAAGTACGGGGTGAGTGGAGCGCAGCCGGTCGAGGCGTTCAGCCAGATCGCCCGTCAGGTGTGGGGCGAGCGCCGCGAGGCATCCGCGACCGCCGACGCCTGACTTTTCCTCCACAGCGGTGTCCGCACCCGGCTTCGGCCGGAGCGGGCACCGCTGTCGCACGACGTCTGGGAGAATGAGACAGTGAACACGGCATTGGCTCCGGCGCGGACGCTCCGCATCGGCAACATCGAGCTCGACGCCCCCGTCGTCCTCGCTCCGATGGCCGGCATCACGAACACGGCGTTCCGTCGCCTGTGTCGCGAGTACGGTGCCGGGCTGTACGTGAGCGAGATGATCACGACGCGCGCCCTCGTCGAGCGCAACGACACGACCATGCGGCTGATCCGCCACCACGAGTCCGAGACCCCGCGTTCGATCCAGCTCTACGGCGTCGACCCGGCGACGGTCGAAGCGGCCGTGCGCATCATCGTCGACGAAGACCACGCTGACCACATCGACCTCAACTTCGGCTGCCCCGTTCCGAAGGTCACCCGGCGCGGCGGCGGTGCCGCCCTCCCGTGGAAGACGTCCCTGTTCCGTGAGATCGTCGAACGGGCGGTCCGCGCGGCGGGCGACAAGCCCCTCACGATCAAGATGCGCAAGGGCATCGACGCCGATCACCTGACCTACCTCGAGGCCGGGCGCATCGCCGAAGGAGCGGGAGTGGCATCCATCGCCCTGCACGCGCGCACCGCGAGCGAGTTCTACTCGGGCCACGC
Organism: Microbacterium sp. Kw_RZR3; assembly: GCF_029222405.1. Lineage (NCBI taxonomy): Bacteria > Bacillati > Actinomycetota > Actinomycetes > Micrococcales > Microbacteriaceae > Microbacterium > Microbacterium sp. Kw_RZR3. The sequence goes on from NZ_JARHXC010000228.1 coordinate 13,351, forward strand.
CGACTGGTCGGCGATCACGAAGCTGAAAGAGACCGTCACGAGCGTGCCGGTCCTCGGCAACGGCGACATCTGGTCGGCCGACGACGCCGCGCGCATAATGGCCGAGACCGGCTGCGACGGCGTCGTGGTCGGTCGCGGATGCCTCGGGCGCCCGTGGCTCTTCGGCGACCTCGCCCGGGCGCTGGGCCAGCCGGGCGCCGCCCACTGCGAGCCCGTCGACGCGACCCTGGGATTCGTCGCGAGAGCCTTCCGTCGCCACGCCGAACTCCTCGTCGAGTTCTTCGAAGACGAAGGGCGCGGATGCCGCGACATCCGCAAGCACGTCGCCTGGTACTTCAAGGGGTACCCCGTCGGCGGGGAGCTGCGGGCGAGCCTCGCGACCGCGTCGACCCTCGACGAGATCGACGAGCTACTCGCGACCATGGAGCTCGACGCCCCCTACCCGGGGGCAGCGGCCGAGGGCCAGCGCGGTCGCGCGGGCACGCCGAAGCGTCCCGCGCTGCCGGACGGCTGGCTCGACTCGCGCGAGATCGGCGACGCCGCCGGCCGCGAACTCGCCGAAGCGGAGCTGCACCACAGTGGCGGCTGAGGTGACGGTGGCCTCCGCCCGCCCCCTCGGGTACGCGGATGCCGATGCCGCCCGGTTCCACGAAGAGAAGCACCGCTCGCAGCGCGACGACTTCGCGCGCGATCGTGCCCGCGTGCTGCACTCCGCGGCACTCCGGCGTCTCGCGGCGAAGACGCAGGTGCTGAGCCCCGCGAGCCCGGCCGACTTCGCGCGCAATCGCCTCACGCACTCGCTCGAGGTCGCGCAGGTCGGGCGCGAGCTCGCCACCGCGCTGCAGCTCTCACCCGACGTCGTCGACACGGCCTGCCTCAGCCACGACCTCGGTCACCCCCCGTTCGGCCACAACGGCGAGCGGGCGCTGAACGACTGGGCGTCCGACATCGGCGGCTTCGAGGGCAACGCGCAGACCCTGCGCATCCTCACGCGCCTCGAGCCCAAGGTGTTCGGCGCCGAAGGGGAGCCGTTCGGTCTCAACCTGACGCGCGCCAGCCTCGACGCCACCTGCAAATACCCGTGGACGGTCGACGAGCCCGTGCCCGACCCGGGCGGGCGTCTGAAGTTCGGCGTCTACCCCGACGACGAACCGGTCTTCCACTGGATGCGCGGGGGAGCCCCCGCCCGACAGCGCTGCATCGAGGCAGAGGTCATGGACCTCTCCGACGACATCGCGTACTCGGTGCACGATTTCGAAGACGCCGTCGTCAACCGGTACGTCGATCCCGCCCGGCTGGCATCCCGGGTCGGTCGTGAGGGGCTGCTCGACGCGATCCAGCGCTGGGTCGGGTACGACTTCGTGCGCGACGACCTCGCGCAGGCGCTCGACCGGCTCATGGCCATGCCCGAGTGGATCCACTCCTTCGACGGCACGCGCCCCGCTCTCGCCCGGCTGAAGAACCTCACCTCCGACCTCATCGGACGCTTCGCGCGCGCCGCGACCGCGGCCACGCGCGAGGCCTACCCGGCCGACGAGCTCACGCGCTACCGCGCGCGCGTCATCGTCCCCGCCGAGGTCGAGACCGAGATGGCCGTGCTGAAGGGCATCATCGGCGCGACCGTGGTCTCGATCGACGGCCGCAAGGTTCTGTACCGCGAGCAGCGGAACGTGCTCAAGCGCTTGGCATCCGCCCTCTGGGAGAACCCGGGAGCCCTCGACGCGTTGCACGCCCCCGATTTCGCCGCCGCGGCGGACGACACCGCTCGCCGCCGGGTCGTCGTCGACCAGGTCGCGAGCCTGACCGACCAACTCGCGATCGCCTGGCACAACCGGTTGGTCGGAGAAGTCGATGCCGCCGAGCTCGGCGTCTGGGCCCCCGGCTCCCGTGCGCCCCGCGGGGCGGATGCCTGATGGCCCGAATCCGCCAGTCCGACATCGACGAGGTCAAAGCGCGGGTCAACATCGCGGACGTCGTCGGTGAGCGCGTCGCGCTGAAGTCGGCGGGCGTCGGCTCGATGAAGGGGCTCTGTCCCTTCCACGACGAGCGCAGTCCGAGTTTCCACGTGCGACCGCAGGTCGGCTACTACCACTGCTTCGGGTGTGGCGAGTCGGGAGACGTCTACTCGTTCCTGCGAGCGATGGATCACGTCTCGTTCACCGAGGCCGTCGAGCGGATGGCCGCGCGCGTGGGCTACACGCTGCACTACGAAGACGGCGGCCCCGCCCCCGAGACGACCGGGCGCTCGCGCCTATACGCCGCGAACGCCGCGGCCGCCGAGTTCTTCCGCGCGCAGCTCATGACGCCCGAGGCCGAGACCGGCCGGCGCTTCCTCGGCGACCGCGGCTTCGACGCCGGCGCCGCGGCGCACTTCGGCGTCGGTTATGCACCGAAAGGCTGGTCGCACCTCATGGACCACCTCCTCGCGCAGAAGTTCACGCGCGAGGAGCTGTTGCAGGCGGGCCTCGTGTCGCAAGGCCAGCGCGGGGTTTACGACCGATTCCGCGGCCGGCTCGTGTGGCCCATCCGCGATGTGACCGGCCAGGTCATCGGCTTCGGCGCGCGCAAGCTGTACGACGACGACCAGGGACCGAAATACCTCAACACCCCCGAGACGCCGATCTACAAGAAGGCGCAGGTGCTCTACGGCCTCGACCTCGCGAAGCGCGACATCTCGCGCTCGCATCGGGTCGTCGTGGTCGAGGGCTACACCGACGTCATGGCGTGCCACCTCGCGGGCGTCACCACCGCGATCGCGTCGTGCGGAACCGCGTTCGGCAGCGACCACATCACCGTGCTCCGCCGCGTGATGGGCGACGACAGCTCGTCGGGCGAGGTGGTCTTCACCTTCGATCCGGATGCCGCCGGCCAGAAGGCGGCGCTGCGCGCCTTCGCCGACGAGAAGCGCTTCGCGGCCCAGACCTACGTCGCCGTGGCTCCCGAGGGTCTCGACCCGTGCGATCTGCGCCTCCAGCGCGGAGACGGCGCCGTGCGGGCCCTCATGGACACCAAAGCGCCGATGTTCGAGTTCGTCATCGACCAGCGGCTGAAGGACTTCGACCTCGGGAGCGTCGAAGGTCGCGCGGGGGCGCTTCGCGCGGCCGCCCCGATCGTCGCCGACATCCGCGATCCCGCGCTACGCCCCGGCTACGTCCGGGTGCTCGCCCGCCGCCTCGGTCTCGACATGCCCGAGGTGCAGGCCGCGGTCGAACGGGCGGCGCGCGGCGCCGATCGGGCCGAGAAACGTCACGCGCAGAAGGGGCAGGATTCAGCTCCGGTGGCGATCTCGGTCACCCTCGCCTCGCTTCCCAACACCCGTGACGTCGCCCTCGAGCGCGGCGCGATGATGGCGTTCCTGCAGTACGGGCACCGGATCGAGCCCGAGCTCTTCCTCCGCGCGCTGCAGACGCCGTTCGGCCATCCCGCCCTCGAGGCCGTGCGCAGCGCCCTGGCATCCACCGATCTGTCGCAACCCGGCTGGGCCGTGACCGCCGTCGAGTCGGTTCGCGAGCCGTTCCGCTCGCTCGCCGCCGAACTGCTGACGGCCGAGTTCCCCGCTCGCACCGAGGAAGGCGCGGTCGTCGCGGCCAACGACCTCTCGCGTCGACTCCTCGTCCGAGAGATCGAACGGGAGAAGGCCGAACTCGTACGCGAGGTGCAGCGCGTGCCCGCCGACACCGACGAAGGGCGGCGCCTCGGCATGAGACTGCGCGACCTCGAAGCGGACCGCCAGCGGCTCATCGCGTCCTGACCGTCCCCTCCAACGGCACGCGCTACCGCACCGGCGTGTCGAGAGGGAAGCCCGATGCGTCCGCGCGGCTCTTCAGGGAGGATGAGGGAATGCCCCGGACCCTCGACACCGACGTCGCCATCCGCGCCGACGATCTCTCGCTTGCCCGTGGGGGCACCCGGGTGATCGACGGCATCACCCTGAAGCTGCCCTTCGCGCAGACGCTCGTCGTGAGAGGCGCGACGGGATCCGGCAAGACCTCCCTGGTGTCGATGCTCGCGGGCCGCCCCGACGAAGGGCTCAGCGTCGTCGGGGGGGAGGCGTACGTCCACGGCATCTCGGCCCGGCGTCCGGGTCGCGCGCACCGCGAGTGGACGTTCCACACGGGCTACCTGCCGCAAGGAGCCGGCGCGTCGTTGCCCTCGCGCTTGACGGTGCAGGACGTCATCGCCGAGCCCATCACGAGCCGCGACCGCCGCGTCAATAGCCGCGCGCTCGCTGTGCGCGTCGCGACGCTCCTCGACGAGATGGAGCTCCCGCTCGGCACCGCACCGAAGTATCCCTACGAGCTCAGCGCGGGCATGCGTCAGCGGGTGGCCCTCGCCCGGGCGTTCGTGCTCGAGCCGCGCCTCTTCGTGGCCGACGACCTCTACGCCAACCTCGACGTCGAAGTGCGCGCGGCCGCTCGCGCGTCGATCGTGCGCCGACGCGACGAGCGCGGCATGGCGTCGCTCGTCGTGACGAACGATGCCGATGCGCCCACCGACCTCGATGCCGACGTTCTGGTGCTGCACGGCGGGCACGCCGTCGCTCTCGGTCATGGCTCGGACGAACTGCAGTGGACCCCGGGCGGCGCGCCCGACCGACGCGTTTCGACGGCCTGATTTTTCGACTACCCCGCGGTGCTGTTAGTATCGTGTGGTTGCCCGCCGCAAGGCGAGCATGATCCTCGGTAGCTCAATTGGCAGAGCAATCGGCTGTTAACCGATAGGTTCTTGGTTCGAGTCCAAGCCGGGGAGCGAGAGACCCACGCCCATCTAGCGTGGCTCTCACCCTAGGCCCGGGCTTCCACCCCGGGCCTTACCTTTTGTCCGCACGTCGCGGCTCACACGCGACCCGCGGGGCGGGGATGCCTGCGAGGCTGGGGGAGTGACCCCCGCACTCGACCCCGCCCGCTACGACCTCGACTCCCTGCGCGAAAGGCTGCTCGACGAGCGCGGGGGAGAGGTGGATGACAGCATTCCCCAGCTCGCGGAGGCCGATCCCGACCTCTGCGCGCTCGCCCTCGCCCTTCCGGACGGCACCGTGCGACGCAGTCGAGACGCCGACGTGCCGTTCAGCATCCAATCGGCGGTGAAGCCGTTCCTCTTCGCCCTGGCGCTGCGGGACACCGACGGCGACGCCCTCGACCGGGTCGGGATCGAGCCGACGGGGGAGTCCTTCGACGCGATCAAACTCGAAAGCGGAACGGGCCGACCCCCGAACCCGATGGTGAACGCGGGCGCCCTGCTGACAGCGTCGCTCGTGGACGGCGGGGACGCCGAGGAGCGCAGTGCCCGCATCGCGCGCGGACTCGCGGCCTTCGCGGGCCGCGACCTCGACGTGGACGAAGCGATCGCGCACAATGAACACCTCCTCGGCGATCGCAATCACGCCCTCGCGCACCTCATGCGAGCGGAGGGCACCCTCGCCGTGTCCGCCGACGACGCCGTCGCGGTCTACGCCCGCGCCTGCGCGACGCTCGTGGATGCCGAGACCCTCGCGATCATGGGAGCAACCCTGGCGCTCGGCGGCGTCAATCCGTGCACCGGCGACCGGGTGATCCCGGAGCGCGTCGCACGCGACGTCGTCTCGGTGATGGCGACGTGCGGTGTCTACGACGGTTCCGGTCGATGGATGCGAGCCGTCGGCATCCCGGCGAAGTCCAGCGTGTCGGGGGCGATCGTCCTGTCGGCACCCGGCCGCCTCGGTGCGGCCGTCGTCAGCCCGCCCCTCGACGCTCAGGGCACGAGCGTGCGCGGACACCGCGCGAGCGAGGTGCTCAGTGAAGAACTCGACCTGCACTCCTTCGCAACCCGCCACGGCTGACCCTCGGGTCGTCGCGGGTGTGAGAGCATCGGCGAGGACGCGGCTCCGTGGCGTCCACGAAGGAGTTCCGATGCCACCCACCGCACGCCGCCGCGCCTCTCGCAGCGTGACGATCGGGGTCGTCGCGGCCCTCGCCGCATCTCTCACCGGGTGCGGTCAGGGCACCAACGTCTCGGAGGACTACGCGCAGATCTGCCGCGACAACGCGACCGAGAAACGCCTCCCCGACGACGACTGCAACAACCACGGCGGAACGGCCCACTGGTACTACCTGCCGCTGGGCTCCAGCGGGCGGAACGTGCCCGCCGTCGGACAGCCCGCGACGGGAGGCACCGACGCGCTGCCGTCGGGCAAGACCGCCGCGAAGGGCATCTCCGGCGACGGCGCCAGCGTCTCCCGCGGTGGCTTCGGCGGCTCGGGATCCGACGGAAGCCACGGCGGCTGATGCGCCGCATCGAACTGGCGCCCCGGCCGGACTGGGAGCGGACCATCAAGCAGTCCGGTCTCATCTACTCGCGATCGCTGCGCGACGACGGGTCTGCGGTCGAGTACTGGAACGATGGCGCGGCGTACGTGTTCACGCTTCCCGAGGTCGAAGCGCTCGAGAAGCAGACCGAAGAGCTGCACCGCATTAGCCGCGAGGCCGCCCGGTACATGGCATCCGGAGAACTCGGCCACCTCGGACTCACCCCTCAGGCGTTCGAGTTCGCGCAGTGGTCGCTCGAGCAGGACGAGCCCGACGTGTACGCGCGGTTCGACCTCGCGTACGCCGGCGACGGTTCCCCGGCGAAGATGCTCGAGTACAACGCCGACACCCCCACCGGGCTGATCGAAGCGTCGCTGACGCAGTGGTTCTGGCTGCAGGACCGGATCAAGAGCGGCGCGCTCCCCGCCGACACCGACCAGTGGAACGGGCTGCACGAAGCGCTCGTCGAGCGTTGGCGCGTTCTTCTGCACCGATCGCTCCGCGAGGGCGAGGGCGGGCGCCTGTTCGTCGCGCACTCGGATGCCGACATCTACGGCGAGGACTGGGACACCGTCGCCTACATGCGCGACCTCGCGGGCGAGGCGGGCTGGGAGCACACCGGCATCGAGATGAAGGACATCGGCTGGCACCACGGCGCGCGCCAGTTCGTGGGCGTGCCGGAACCGTGGGGCTCGTCGCGCAGCGTCAACGCACTGCCCGGCGACGCTCCGGGTACGCAGTACCCGGTGATCCGCAACCTCTTCAAGCTCTACCCCTGGGAGGACGTGGTCTCAGGCGACGACCGGGTCGTCGGCGACCAGGAGTTCGGGTCGCTGCTCATCGCCGGTCGCGGCCTGTTCGGACGCTGGTTCGAGCCCGCGTGGAAGATGTTCCTCTCGAACAAGCTGCTGCTCGTCGCGCTGTGGCGCCTCTACCCCGACCACCCGAACCTGCTGCCGGCGTACGCTGACGGACCGAACGGCATGACCGACTACGTCGTCAAACCCGTCTTCGGCCGCGAGGGCGACGGCATCCGGGTCCACCGCGCCGACGGGAGCGTGACCACGAACGGTCAGGAGTACCGCCGCGAAGGAACGGGACGCGAGCGTGTCTGGCAGCAGTACCACGAGCTGCCCGACTTCCCCGGGTCGAACGGGAGCAACCACCCCGTGCTCGGGTCGTGGGTCGTGAGCGACGAGGCGTTCGGGGTCGGCATCCGCGAATCCGACGGGCCGATCACCGACTACTTCTGCCGCTTCGCGCCGAACATCATCGAGAGCTGAGCTCTCGCGGGGCCCCACACGCGTCGATGCTCACGCGTCGATGTCGTCGACTCCCGGCATCCACGACGCACCAGGCTTACCCCACTTGCGCTTCTTCGCGATCTTCGCGACCACCCGGCTGTCCTCGTCGTCGAGGCGATCGACGTACAGGATGCCGTCGAGGTGATCGAACTCGTGCTGGAGGATGCGCGCACGCCAACCGGTGACCTCGATGCGGACGGGCTGCCCGTCGAGGTCGACGCCCGTGAGCAGCGCCGCGTCGGAGCGGCGGAGGGGGAAGCGCTCGCCCGGGAACGACAGGCACCCCTCGGACTCGTCGTCGGGATCGGGGTAACCGGGTTCGAGCGGGCGGATCCACAGCTCCGGGTTGATGACGACGCCCCGCCACGGCAGGCCCTCGTCGTCTTCGTACGTGTACGTGAAGATGCGCAGTCCCACTCCCACCTGGGGTGCGGCGAGACCGACGCCGGGGGCGGCATCCATCGTCTCGAACATATCGGCGACGAGGGTGCGCACCTCTTCGGTGATCTCGTCGACGCGGGCGGCGGGAGCGTGCAGCACGGGATCACCCATGATGCGAATCGGGAGAACGGCCACGTCACCAGCCTAATCGCGGAGGCGGCGGCTATCGTCGGAGGGTGATCCCGCTCGATGTCTCCCTCAGCGACGGAATCGACCAACTCGTCGGTGTCTTCCGCGACCCCCGCATCCTCCTCGGCATCCCGCTCGCCCTTCTCGGGGCGGTGTTCATGTCGTTCGGGGCGCAGTACCAGCACCGCGGGGTGCAGAAGGTCGAGCGCCTCTCGGGCAAGACCACCGGCGGACTCTCTCGCAAGCAGCTGACCTCGCTCCTCACGCGTCCGTCGTGGGTGGCGGGCACGGTCATGCTCGGCCTCGCGATCGTGTGCCAGCTCGCGGCCCTCTCGGTCGCGCCGCTGATCCTCGTGCAGCCGCTCGGGGCGATCGCACTCGTCATCACGACGGTGCTGAACGCTCGGGTGTCACGGCACAAGCCGACGCGTCAGTCGCTCGTCGCGATCGCGCTGTGTGTCGGCGGCATTCTCGTCTTCGTCACGATCGCGGCGTTCTTCGCCACCGAGCACGTGGTCACCGAGCGCGAGCTACTGATCATCCTCGGCATCCTGGCCGTGGTCGTCGTCGTCTTCGGGGTGTTCTGGATCCTCGTCCGCCGCAAGGCCCAGGCGCTGTTCTACATCATGGCCGCCGGCGTCATCTACGGCTTCGTCGCCACCCTCGCGAAGGTCGTCATCAGCCGCGCGCAGGCCGGCGACTTCGAGTGGCTGACCCTGCTGTGCCTGGTGGCGTTGCTCGCCGCTGTCGCCGTGGGCGCGTACTTCGTGCAGACGGCGTACTCGGTCGGCCCGCCCGACCTCGTGATCGCGGGACTCACCGTGATCGACCCGATCGTGGCCGTGCTCATCGGCCTGCTCGTGCTCGGCGAGGCCTCGACGGCCCCCGCGTGGGCGCTCATCGGTTTCGTCATCGCCGGCGCGATCGCCACCTGGGGTGTGATCCAGCTGACCAAGCATCACCCGCAGGTGACCGCCGACGGCAAGCCCAAGCAGCCGCGCGTCCACTGACTCGGCGGGACCTTTCGCGTCGATAGCCGGTCGACGGGAGTTTCGGCGGCGAGCCGCGTCGACCGTCGGCGAGGAACAACGGATGCCGGTAGGCTCGTCGTCGCTGGGGGCGGTGGCCAAGCTGGTCAAGGCAGCGGGCTCATAACCCGACGATCGTGGGTTCAAGTCCCACCCGCCCTACCCATTTGCCTCACCCGGGCCCGTCGGCGTGACGCACGGAGGGCCGGGGACGAGCGGAGGGCCGGGGACCCGGCATCCCTCCGCCTCTCGTCCCCGGCCCTCCCGCCGTCACCCCGCGTCGCGCGTCAGACCAGCACCGGCGCAGACACCTCATCGCGGACGATCGCGGCGCCCGCCGACAGCGCGCTCATCTTCTCGAGCGCCACGCGGCGCGGCAGGGGAGCCATGCCGCAGTTGGTCGAGGGGATGAGCTTGTCGGCGTCGACGAACTGCAGGGCGCGACGCAGCGTCTCGGCGACCTCTCCGGGCGTCTCGATCGATTCGGTCGAGACGTCGATCGCGCCGAGCATGACCTTCTTGCCGCGGATGAGCTCGATGAGGTCGATCGGCACGTGGGAGTGGTGGCTCTCGAGCGAGACAGCGTCGATCGTGGATCGCTGCAGGAGGGGGAACGACTCCTCGTACTGGCGCCACTCGGAGCCGAGCGTCGCCTTCCAGTCGTTGTTCGCCTTGATGCCGTAGCCGTAGCAGATGTGCACGACGGTCTCGGCGCGAAGCCCCTCGGCGGCGCGCTCGAGGGCCGCGACGCCCCAGTCCTTCATCTCGTCGAAGAACACGTTGAACGCCGGCTCGTCGAACTGGATGATGTCGACCCCTGCCGCTTCGAGCTCACGCGCCTCCTGGTTGAGGATCGTCGCAAACTCCCACGCGAGCTTCTCGCGACTGCGGTAGTGGCGGTCGGAGAGCGTGTCGATCATCGTCATGGGTCCGGGAAGGGCCCACTTGATCGGGCGGTCGGTCTGAGCGCGGAGGAAAGCGGCATCCTGAACGAACACCGGCTGACGCCGACTGACCGCTCCGACGACTGTCGGAACGCTCGCGTCGTAACGATTCCGGATGCGGACGGTCTCGCGGTTCTCGAAATCGACGCCGTCGAGGTGCTCGATGAACGTCGTCACGAAGTGCTGGCGCGTCTGCTCGCCGTCGCTGATGATGTCGATGCCGCGGCGCTCCTGCTCGTGGACGGCGGCGCGGAGGGCGTCGTGCTTCCCCTCGACGAGCTCGGCGCCCTCGAGCTCCCACGGCGCCCAGAGAACTTCAGGCCGCGCGAGCCACGCGGGCTTGGGGAGGCTGCCGACGAGAGCAGTGGGAAGAAGAGCCGAGGTCATCGCAGCACCGCCCCGAAGTTCGCAGCCCACGCGTCGAGAGCGGCGCGGTGCGGCTTCACGAAATGCTCCTCGGCGTAGCGTCCCTGCACCACGGCGAGCTGGCTGCGCTCCTCGCGGTCGTAGTCGATGTCGGTGCGCACGAAGTCGGGCTGGTCGAGGGTCGGGCGGTATTCCTCGCCGGCGGGGGTGATGGCGTTGTAGATCTCGGGTCGGTAGATCTTCTGGAACGTCTCCATCGTGGCAATCGTGCCCGCCAACTGCAGGTCGGTGTAGTCCGCGAGGAGGTCACCGCGGAAGTAGAACGCGAGCGGAGCGACACTGCCGCGCGGCATGAAGTACCGCACCCGCAGGCCCATCTTCGCGAAGTACTCGTCGGTGAGCGAGAACGCGTCCTGCTCGTACTCGACGCCGAGCACGGGGTGCACGACGCCGGTGCGGTGATACGTACGGCTCGTCGACACGCTGATGCAGATCACCGGCGAGGACGAGAACCGGTCGCGATACACCGAGGAGTCGAGGAAGTGCCGGAAGAGCTTGCCGTGCAGGTCGCCGAAATCGTCGGGCACCGTGAACGTGCCCGCAGCCGCCTTGGCGGCCGGAAGGACCACGCTGAAGTCGTAGTCGCGCAGGTACGACGAGAAGTTGTTGCCGACGATGCCCTGGTGGCGCTCGCCGGTCTCCGTATCGACGATGTGGACGTCGAGCACCTCGATGACGGGGAACTCCTCGTCGTCCGCACCGTCGGCGAACGCGAGTTGCACCGACACGATGTCGAGCTCGACGCGATACCGGGCGTCGGCGGACAGCAGCTCGTTGAGTCGGCGATCCATCATCGACAGGGCGTTTCGGAGGTTCTGTCGGCGACCCTCGCCGCGAGCGAGGTTCGCGAAGTTGGTCGTGACGCGCGAGTTCTCCGCCGGGGCGTAGTCCTCGTCGAAACGGGTGGTGGTGATGCTGAACGTGATGTCGTTCGTCATGACGTGCCAATCAGAAGGGGTCGGATGCCGCTCCCTCATGGTGCTCTCGCTGATCAGGCATCGGGTAATTCCACGCAACTATGCGTTGGTATAGCCTCAAGCTATGGCCCGTCGCCCGAGCGGCATCACGCTGCAGCAGCTCCAGTACTTCATCGAGGTCGCCGCCGAAGGGTCGATCAGTGCGGCGGCCGATCTGCTCTACGTCGCGCAGCCGACGATGTCGGCCGCGATGCGCGACCTCGAGAGCCGCGTGGGGCGCGAGCTCCTGGTGCGCTCGGCCCGCGGAGTCACGCTGACCAACGACGGAGTCGAGTTCCTGGGGTACGCCCGACAGGTCGTCGAGCAGGCCGAGTTGCTCGAACAGCGCTACCTGGGACGCCCGCCGTCGCGGCGCCTCCTCGGCGTCTCGGCGCAGCACTACTCCTTCGTCGTCGACGCCTTCGTGCGGATGGTGCGAGCGACGGATGCCGCCGAGTACGAGTTCTCGCTGCGAGAAACCCGCACGTGGGACATCATCGAAGACGTCCGGACGCTGCGCAGCGAGGTCGGCATCCTGTTCCGCAACGACTTCAACCGCAACGTCATCGACAAGCTGCTGCGCGACTCGGGGTTGGCCTTCCACCCTCTCTTCGTCGCCGACCCGCACATCTTCGTCTCACGGCGGAACCCCCTCGCCTCGCGGAAACGGGCCACCCTCGACGATCTCGTCTCGCTGCCGCGGCTGACCTTCGACCAGGGCGCGAACAATTCGTTCTACTTCGCCGAGGAGATCCTCTCGACGCTCTCGAGCGCGCAGGAGATCCGCGTCTCCGACCGCGCCACGATCTTCAACCTCATGATCGGCCTCGACGGGTACACGATCTCGACGGGCATCATCAGCGACGACCTCGATCCCGAGATCGTCGCGGTGCCGCTCGACGTCGACGAGGAGATTGAGATCGGCTGGATCGGCCGCACCGCCATCCCGCTCACCGAGCAGGCGCAGCGTTACCTCGCCGAAGTCCGGACCGTCGTCGCCGAGGCGGGGGTCGCCCTCGCCGATCCCGCCTCGTAGCGCGCACCACGACAGTACGCTCGGTCGAGATGCACATCACCGCTTCGCACTCGGTCCCGATCGGCCGGCTGTACTTCGCCGCGCAGGCGCTCGCCGGCGCGGCATGGTGGGTCTGCGTCTTCGCCGTTCCCCTCGTGCGCACCGCGACCCTGGGCGACCTCGACCCCGCGCTCGTCGCGATGCTCGACGTCCCCCTGTTCGTCGTGGCATCCGCTCTCGCGGTCCTCCCCGGGCGCGCGGGCCGCATCGTCGCTCTCGTCGCGACCGCGTGGACGCTGCTCGTCACCGCGGCCCTCGCCGTCTACGCCACCGTCACGGGTCTGGCCGGGTGGGGAGTGGTCGCGATGGTCGCCGCCGCCACGTGCTCGGTGCTCGCCCTGGCCCTGCTCTGGCTCGGCCGCGTTCCCACGAACTGGCTGCTCATCGGACCCTTCGCCTTCCGCCGAGCGCGCCCGCGCCGGACGCCGATCGCCCACGTCGTCGCCACGACCGCTCAGATCGTCGTGTTCTGGGGGCTGTTCCTCGTCGTGTTCCCCCTCGCGATCCAGCTCCTCGAGAAGCGGTGGGGTCTCGCAGCCCCCGTGCCCGCGTGGGTGACGCTGATCGGCGCGGGAGTGGCACTCGCCGCCAGCGCTCTCGGCCTCGCGTCGGCCGCCGCGATCACGGTGAAGGGCGACGGAACACCGCTGCCGTCCGCGATGCCGAATCGTCTCGTGATCGCCGGCCCCTACCGGTGGGTGCGCAATCCGATGGCACTGGCGGGCATCGCTCAGGGCGTCGGTGTCGGGCTCATCCTGCAGTCGTGGCTCGTCGTGGTCTACGCACTGGCGGGGTCCCTTGTCTGGAACTACGCCATCCGTCCTCACGAAGAGGCCGACCTCGAGGCCAGCTTCGGTGACGACTACCGCCGTTACCGCGACGAAGTGCGCTGCTGGGTTCCCGGTCGTCGCCGGAACACGACGGAGGCCCCGCTCCCACCGGCGTGAGAGCGGGGCCTCCGCGAACGATCACCGCGTGACGTCGACGAGTTCGCCGGGCCCCGGCAGGATCTCGCGCAAGAGGTCGTCGAGCGTGACGACCCCCACGAGCCGGTCGCCGTCCACGACCGTGGCCAGCTGCACCCGCCCACGGCGCATCCGCGCCAGGGCATCGTACGCCGAGGCCTCCGGCTCCAGCACGAGCGGCTCTCGCGCAATGTCGAGCGCCGGGGTCGCGGGGTCGACGGTCAGGGTGTCCCGCACGTGCGCGACGCGCGACGACGCTCCCGCACCGACGAGGATGCGCAAGTGCGTCGACGAGGCGGCGACGGTCTGGATGTCGGCGACCGTGGCATCCGTCGGCACGCTCGTGGGGGAGCGATCCGTGCGGACGATGTCGCCCACCGTCAGGGTGCCGAGGGCGATCGCCTGCGCGATCGGCTCCGAGTACTGCTCCTCGAGCGTGCCGGCCTGACGCGAATGCGCGACGAGCTCACGGATCGTGTCGGCATCCTGGCCGCCCGCGGCGGCCTTGTCGACCGGCTCCACACCGGACGCCTTCACCAGGCGGTTGGCGATGTGGTTGATCCACAGCAGGAACGGGCGCAGCGGCCAGGTCAGGGCACGGGCCAGGATGCCGGTGGCCTTGGCCGCGGTCTCGGGGTGCGCGATCGCCCACGACTTCGGGGCCATCTCGCCGATCACGAGGTGGAGGAACGTGACGACGATGAGCGCCAGCATGAACGCGATGATGTCGGCGAGCACGTAGGGAAGACCCCACGCCTCGAACACCGGGGCGAGGGCGTAATCGATCGCGGGTTTCGTGATCGCGCCGAGGAGGAACGTGCACGCGGTGATTCCGAGCTGCGCGAACGCGAGCATGACGGTGAGTTCGTTGACGCCTCGGAGTGCGGCTCGAGCGGAGGCGCTGGTGGCCGCCTCCTCCTCCAGACGGTGGCGACGCGCAGCGAGCAGGGCGAACTCCACGATCACGAAGAACGCACTCGCGACGATGAGGAGCGTCGTGATGAGGGCGACCATCCAGCCGTTCATCGGGCCACCTCCTCATCGACGGTCGGGGCGTCGTCGGCGGGCTCGGCATCCCGGTCCACCTCGTGCAGGCGCACCGCGAGCTGCGAGGGCACGTGCCGGTCGACCTCGACGACCTCCACGGTCAGCCAGCGCTCGATGTCGAGACCCTGAACCGTCTCGGAGGGCTTCTCGGGAAGGTCGACGCGCACCACCGCGCCGATCGCGGGGAGGTCGCCGTGGGTCTCAATGACCAGACCCGCAGCCGTCTCGGCGTCCGTCTCGGCCAGGTCGAAGCCGATCACGCGCTCGAGCTCGTCGAGGTGCAGATCACCCGGAACGGTCCACGCGTCGTCGCCCACGACAGCGACCTCGGAGGTCTCGACGTCGTGCTCGTCGGAGAGCTCGCCGATCACCTCTTCGGTGAGGTCTTCGATCGTCAGGATGCCGTCGAAGTTGCCGTACTCGTCGACCACGCACGCGAGCTCGTTGCGGGTCTTGCGCATGCGGTCCAGGGCGACCGGCAGCATCATCGAGGTCGGGAGGACGACGGCGGGCCGCATGACCGTCGACACGAGAGCGTCGTCCGCCGGCTGCTCGCGTAGCAGGTCGATCAGCTCGACCACACCGACGGGGGAGTCCTCGTCACCGATCACCGGATAACGCGTGTGACCGGATGCCATGAGGGCGCGCACCTCGCCGACCGTCGTCTCGGGGGCCACCGAGTCGATCTGCGAGCGCGGGATCATGGCGTGCTCGACGTCACGCTGAGGGAAGTCGAGGATGCGGTCGATGATGATCGACAGATCGTCGGGGAGGTCGCCGCTCTGCCGGGACTCCTCGATGATCGCCTCGAGGTCGCGAGCGGTGGCGCTCTCGTCGACGTCCTCGAGAGGCTCGATGCGCAGCAGGCGCAGGAGCGCGTTGGCCGCGACGTCGAAGACGGTGATGAGCCAGCCGAACAGCAGGAGGTAGATGCGCGTCGGGACGGCGAGGGCACGCGCCAACGGCTCGGGGCTCGCGATCGCGAGGTTCTTCGGATAGAGCTCGCCGAAGATCATCGTCACGACGGTGGCGAGCAGCAGGGCACCGACGGTGCCGATGAGGATCGAGACGGCCGGATCGATACCCACGCCGCCGAGCAGCGTGCCCAGTGATACACCGATCAGCGGTTCGGCGACGTAACCGATCAACAGACCGGTCACCGTGATGCCCAACTGCGCGCCGGAGAGCATGAACGACGTGCGCTTCGTGATGGCGAGCACGCGCTTGGCCTGCGCGTCGCCCTTCTCCGCCAGCGCCGCCATGCGCGAACGGTCGACCGACATGTACGCGAACTCCTGCGCGACGAAGAAGCCGCAGGCGACGATGATCGCCAGAGTCACGATGACGCCCAGTAGAAGAGTCAGGACCGCAGCCAGCATCAGATTTCACCCCCTCTCGAAACAAGGGGGCTCGAAGATCGGCCCTCCTGGTCGGGGGAGGTTCGGTGATGGCTCACGGGGTTTCTCTCTCGTGGGTCGGTTGATCGAAGATCGTCCTCAACTGTATCGAGGCGACGACACGCCCGGCTGGGGATTGACCGCGTAA